>JBFLYD010000059.1 GCA_040756905.1 Acidobacteriota bacterium | reverse complement strand
TTTGCTTGAAGTTGATTTAAAAACCAATATCCCATTCAGTGTATACAATTGAAAAGATCGTTTGTTCTAATAATTTCAATAGATTGTCTCTTATGCGACGCTCTTGCTTAGTAAAGTCACGCTAGATCATAATTGAAATCTGGTGGCTTTAAGCCATGGTCCAACATCATATCGTGCATTAGTCTAATACCTTTCCCTCTTTCTTCTATAAATTTCATATCAGACATTGCCCTAGCTATGATAGGATTCCGAGAGATCGGTTTGTATTTCAATAGGCGAATTTTTTCTAAAGTTAAAGGCTGGGGAAGAAGTCCCGGACTCTCTACTATCAATCTGTATCTGAACATCTTTATTATGACGGTCGCTCCTTCAATTGAATAATCTCTATGAATAATGGCATTTCGGACAGCCTCTCTCAGAGCCTCTTGCGGATATTCAGTGATTTCTACCCTTGAAAACCCCTCAATCCTCATTGCTATCCTCATATTTCTAAGGAAAAATTTCGTGGCTTCATCTATCATTTTAGGTAATGGGCCTTCGATGTCCATTTTATCAATTGCATCTACAGGCTCAGATCCTTTAAAGCATTCCGCTTTTATTTTACTCTGGACGAGGAAAATTTCTGGGTTCTTCCCAAAAAGGAGAAGTCCTGCCACTGTTGGAATGTGCATTCTTTTCTTTCGGGATACAGTTAAAAACCCCTTTTTTACAAAAAGACTCCATAATTCTGGAGAAGGAATTTTGATCTTCAGATTAATATAGTTCAAATAGAATTTGATAGACTCTAACGAAAAGTCATCTACACTTGCAGCGTATATCGGTCTCTTTTCATAAACCGAAGGTGCTTCTATTAAGGACGGATCATCGTTAGATAGTTTCTTCTTGAATTGCTCAATAAAGTCATTATTTATTTCTTCAATTTTCAGTTGTAATTCTGAAGGGAAATGTTCTACTAACACATTATTTTCTCTCAAAAACAATACCCCTTTTCCGCGGATTTCAGGATTTGGGTCTAAAATTCCTATTACTACGGTATTTATTCTTCTCTTGGCTATCCATTGAGCACATGGCATCTTGGGATGGTTCCGAGTCGTGCAGGGTTCAAGCGTAATATATAATATCGCACCTATTAAATCTTTATCCCTCAATTTTCTTTCAAGAACAGTATACTCTGCATGTTCGCCTGCACATAATTCTCCACGACAAGATGTTGATATTACCTTCCCTTTTTTAACAATAACTACCCCCACCTTTGGATGAATTCGACTATCAAGTTCTTGTTTAGAGTTCTTCGACGTTTCTATAGCAAGTTCCATGATTTTAGGGTCAACAGCGGACATTTTCAATCCTCTCACCTATTAAGCAAAATGTCGTCTGCCGTTCCTAGCATAAAAGAAGTTCCGCTAAAGGCGGAATTTGGGTGAGCCCGAAGGGTGAACCTTTTATGCTGTGTTAGTGGAAGTGGGTGTGATAACCTCATAGGTATTTAAGAACCTCTTTGTGTTGGTTTGCATAGGTCTCTTCATCTCGTTTAAATCTTCTCACATAGGAATAATGCCAAGTTGAGATGATTGGAGTTGTTATTTCCAATTTTTGTTTCAAAAATGTTGCGAAATCACATTTCACCAATCTCCCATTTTCTTCGATTCTGATGGATTTACCAACCGCAACGAGAAGTTTTGACTTTACAATTTTAATTTCTCTTACAAGGTAGCTCAAGCAATTGTTAATTTTTTGTTTTGTAGGTTTTCCTTTGGGAATGCCACATTTGACTAAATCTGTTGTATAGCAATTCTCCAATCCAAATTTTGCTTTTACTTTGTAAAATAATTCATCTGCCGGTGTTGATCTAAAATTGGCATCGGGCTTAAATATTCCAGTCCCTCCCGAAGTGCTTGGACTCTCAGCAATAAACATTACTCGATAATCTGCACTAAAGCCGCTACAATATCTTGCATCAGTAGATTCATTGAATGGACATTTTTTGCAATTTTGTATGTCGGCTTCCACCCTTTTTAAATCTTCCATTATTCTAACCTCCCGTTACCTGAACAGCCATTTCTACTAACATTCAGAGCTAAAAGAAGTGAAAACATTTGCCTGTTAATCTGTTTCTTTTTAGCCTGCTGTTAGCCGTCCGTTGCAGGCAGTCTTTAAAGAACCGTCCAATTTTATCAATACCTTTTATAATTGAAAAATATACTTATCAGATTTAGTTGCTGCCTTGCACCGATCCACAGAGAAGCGAAACTGGTCTCCGACCTTAAAAATTGGTAGAGACCCGAATGGAACACCGAAAAAAGTCAGTGTCCTGATATCGTTATTTTTGAAAAAGCCCACTATGAAATAAACTGACTTTTCTTGGATATTGAACTGTTGAGCTACTATCCTGATGTTCTCAATTTTTTCTGGCTTGTGTCCCTGCGAATTGTATGACTGACTTTTTGACCCGCGGCATTTGATCTGAAAATAATATGGCGGTTCCCCAACTTTGAAGTACCTATGGAAATGATCAAAAGCTATGCCATCGAACCCCTGGACATCAAATGAAGCTGCAAAAATACCCTGTTGATTCAGAAGGCTAAGAAAAAGGTTTTCAGCTGTCCTTCCAACCAATCGTGTGTCTTCCCTCTCAAAAAATTGGATGGTTCTTTCTTTCATAATTTCCTTTCCTTTACCTGCAATGAGCAGATAACCTTCAAGCGTAAGCGGCGTTGCCCGTCCCGCAAGGGATGGTGCAGGATTTGACGCTCTTTCAAATCCTGTGACAAAGGATAAATGTCGCCGCTTCCCCCAGTGGTTTTCAAGACCGAGCGCTTACGCTGTTGTTAGCGGAAGTGCCCAAATGCCTTTCATCAATTGCTATATATTCTGCAAAGGAAGTTGATTCTGGAATTGGAAATTTATCCTCCAATAATCCCTGTAAATGCAACTTAATAGCTTCATACATATTTTTTTCCGCATCTTCACGGGTCTTACCGGTTGCAACACAACCAGGTAAGTCCGGGGAGTATGCAGAATAGTTGCCGTTTGCCTTCTCTATTACGATAAGAAAACGATGCATATTACTTCACCTCCTTTAATTTCGCCTGTTTCAAGATACTATTCAAGGTAGCTGGCGATAAATCATCGCTGGGATGGTCCGCAATTGTTACCCTCCCCGGTTTCGCTGGATGCTTATATTGACGATGACTGCCTTTTGTCACAACCAGATACCAACCATCCTCTTCAATCAGTTTTATAATATCACGCACCTTCATCGTATTCCATCCTTAACTATTTGGACATTTCCGCTATCTCGTTCATAGATGAAATAGTTCGTCTATATTCCCCAATTAGCGGGATAGACGAAGTATTTCGTTCCGATTCTTCCTTCCTGATCCTTATCTCCCATTTCATTTTTTTGTTTACAATATAAGGATTTTTAAAACCCCTGTCAAGCTCTCGAATTACCTCCCTAAAAGAATTTAATCAATATTTTAGTGTTGTTGCCCTGTTAGAATGCGTGGGTTTTGACACTGGCATGATGTAAGGTCCCTTTTAAAATTCTAACAGGGTTTACTTCCAAAGTTGAATTTTACCCAGTTAGAAAGAAAGCCCCGCCCTTTGGCGGAGTAAAAAACATATGGCAAGAGTGGGGTTTAAATCCCCAACCGAGCTTTCTAACGGGGTTTACTTTTCAAGGCATATATACACTTATTCAATCTTAATCTCAGGTATATCCAGCTGTAACGACATTAGTATTTAATTTCAAAAACTTATATAATGTTATTTAAGAGGTATTGTTGAGAAGATCTAAGAGAAAAATTCTTGGACAGCATTTTTTATTTAATAAAAATCTAATAAAAAAAATTACTTCTGTTATAAACCCTAAAGAGCAAGAAATTTTATTAGAAATAGGCCCTGGAAAGGGCTCTCTAACTAAATCTCTAATTAACAGGGCAAATTTTGTTTATGCAGTGGAAATCGATTTGCATTTAGCATCAGAATTAAAAAAAAGAAAACTAAAGAACTTGAAAGTTATAAATCAGGATATATTAAAAATCGACCTTAAAAAATTTTTTGAAGACAATAAAGTAAAAAGGGAGATCGCAGTGGTCGGGAATTTGCCTTTCTCTATCTCTTCTCAAATACTGTTCTGGGTTATAAAGTATAGAGATTTAATTTCAAGAGCAGTTTTTCTTCTACAAAAAGAATTTGCTGAAAAAATCCTCTCTAAACATCGATCAAAAAAATACTGCCCTATTTCAGTTCTATTCCAAATTTATTTCAACCCAAAGATTCATTTTAAAATTTCTCCCCACTCTTTTTCTCCAGCACCAAAAGTTGAATCATGTCTTGTTGAATTAATAAAAAGAGACAAGCCTCGGTATGAAATAAGCAATCTTGATTTTTTCAATGAATTTCTGCATAAGATTTTTCGTTTCAGGAGAAAAACAGTAGAAAATAATCTGAAGTTAGCTGGGTTAAGAATCGAAGATATCAGAGATACGTTAAAAAAATCAAAAATTGAAAGGCAGGAAAGAGCAGAAGAACTCCCGATGGATAAAATCTATGCCCTATGGAAAAACTCCAAGAAATTATTTGACCTGAACTCTTCGCTTTAATAATATATTTAAAAATGGGAAAAATTATGAAAATAAAAATCAAAAAGGAAGATACCTCTAAAAATTCAAGCTTAATTTCTGAAATAACTGGAATTGTGTTAATAGCAATTTCCCTGATAATATTTTTTAGTCTAATAAGCTACAATCCAGATGACCCTTCATGGGAAACTTCCTTCTCAAAAAATGAAAAAACAAAAAATTTCATTGGAATTTTTGGAGCTTACCTATCTTCTTTATTTTTCCAGATTTTTGGTATTGCCTCCTTTTTCTTTCCTTTTGCTATTTTTTATGCAGGAATTCTTGTATTTGTTGAAAAATCTTACAAATTACTAAAAAAAAGTATAAGCTTTTCAATTTTTGTTGTATCCATATGCTCCCTGTTATACATGACCCAAAGAGAGCTGAATTGGTGGGGGAAGCCAATCCATTCAGGTGGATTTTTAGGAAATTTTATTTCAGAAATTTTTGTCGATTGGCTGAATTATACAGGAGCAATAATACTATTTTCATCCCTTGCTTTAATTTCAATTATATTGTTGACAAAATTCAGTTTCAGAACGTTTTTATCCATCCTCTTAAATATCCTTTATTTTCCTCTAAAGTATATCTATCAATTTTTTAAATTTTTTTTCTCAAAGTTAAAGAGAAAAAAGAAGAGGATAGAAAAAAAGGAGAAAATATCCGAAGAACTTTCGAATTTTCTTAAAGAAAAGATAGCTCCAAATAAAATAAAAAAGGTCAAAGAAGAAATTCCTGAAGAATCTCTTCTATTTCCATCGATAAAAGAACAGGAGTATACTTTCCCTCCCTTATCTCTTTTAGATGCTCCTGTTCATGCTGAAGAAATAAACCAGAAGGAGTTAAAAGAAAAAAAGAAAATTATCGAAGAAAAGTTGAAAGAATTTTACATCGAAGGATCAGTGTTAGAAATGCATCCAGGGCCGGTCATAACTACCTATGAATACACTCCAGATGCAGGTATCAAAATAAGCCAGATATTTTCAAGAACAGAGGATCTTTCTCTTGCATTGAAAGCTGAAAGCATTTTAATAGAGAGAATCCCGGGTAAGTCTGCAATAGGTATTGAAGTTCCAAATGATAAAAGGGAAAAAATTTTCCTAAGAGAAATAATTGGCTCTGAAGAATTTCAAAAATCGCCATCTAAACTTTCTATTGCGCTTGGCAAAATGGTGAGAGGAGAAATTTTTATTACAGATTTATCCGTAATGCCCCATTTGTTGATAGCAGGAGCAACCGGCTCAGGAAAAAGCATGACATTGAACTGCATCATCACGAGTATCCTATACAAAGCCTCTCCAGATGAAGTAAAATTCGTGCTGATTGACCCAAAGAGGTTAGAATTTGGAATTTACAATGAAATACCCCACCTTTTAGCTCCCTCTGTTACAGAACCAAAACAGGCAATAAATGTTCTTAAATGGACGATTAAAGAAATGAACGAAAGAAATAAAAAATTGGCTTCCCTTCATGCAAGAAATATCGAACAATACAATTTAAAAGTTGAGCAGTTGTTAGCAGAAAAAAATGATAATAGCGATACATATGATTCAATAAAGACTTTACCTTACATTGTTATAATTGTGGATGAACTTGCAGACCTGATGACCGGCAAAGAATCTCTTGAGGTAGAAAATGCCATAACCTCTCTTTCTCAAATGGCAAGGGCTGTTGGAATTCATCTAATTCTTTCCACTCAGAGACCTTCAACTGATATCATAACAGGAACGATAAAGAATAATCTTCCGAGTAGAGTAGCTTTAAGAGTTCCTTCAAAAATTGATTCAAGAGTAATAATCGATTCAATGGGTGCAGAGAAACTCCTCGGCAATGGAGACATGCTTTTTATGCCTCCTACTTCATCAAGATTGATAAGAATTCATGGAGCATATATATCTGAGGCAGAAACTTTTAGATTGGTAAATTTCCTCAAATCCCAGAAAAAACCAAAATATGATACCTCCATACTGAAAGAACACAAAAAAGATGAGCTCCAGGTCGATGAAAGCCTTAGAGAAAAAGATGAGCTTTACTATGAAGCCCTGGAACTCATTATCAAACATAGAATTGCCTCAGCTTCTTTTCTGCAAAGAAAATTACGACTCGGGTTTGCTCGAGCAGCAAGAATTATAGACATAATGGAAGAAGAGGGAATTGTAGGTCCAGGCGAAGGAAGTAAACCAAGAGAAGTTCTTGTGGATTACAATTATCTTTTAAAGATAAAAAAAGAAAGAGAGCAATGGTGAATGTTAAAAAAATGGAGACTGAAAAGAAGAATAAAAAAAATCTTAAAAAATCAAAATCTCCAGAGAGCACTTCAGAATTCACTTAATCATTTTTATCAGGGTTTCCTCACATCGATTGAAGAATATGATTTTGATTCTTTAAAGAATCAGGTAAAGGAGATAAAAGAAAAATCAATTGAAAATCTGGATTATCTAATTGAAAAATTCAAACAAGAAGTAAAAAAATCAGGGTCAAAATTTTACTTTGCTGAAAGATCAGAGGATGCCCTTAAAATCGTAGAAAAAATAGCAAGGGAGAAGAACGCAAAATTAATTGTTAAATCAAAATCACTGGTTTCAGAGGAAATAGGACTTAATCATCACCTTGAAAAAAGAGGGTTTAAAGTTATAGAAACAGATTTAGGGGAATGGATAATTCAGCTTTCCAATCAAAAACCAACTCATTTTACAGCTCCTGCCCTTCACATGAGCAAAGAGGACGTAGCTGAGCTTTTCTCAAGAAAGTTTAATAAAGAATTTGAACCAGACATAAAAAAACTTGTTGATTTTGCAAAAAAAGAATTGAGGAAATATTTTTTAGAAGCTGACATGGGAATTTCAGGAGCAAACATAGGAATCGCTGAAACAGGAACTGTGGTGATTGTCTCAAATGAAGGAAACGCAAGACTTGTAACCTCCCTTCCTCCTATCCATATAGTTTTAATCAGCATAGAAAAAATCGTCTCCTCGATCGAAGAGGCAGCAAAAATTCTTAAGGTTTTAACAAAAACAGCCACGGGTCAGAAAATTACCTCCTACGTATCTTTCATAACAGGACCGAGCAGAACAGCGGACATAGAAAAAGAAATAACAATTGGAGTTCATGGACCTGAAGAAGTTCATGTAATCCTAATCGATAATGGAAGAAAAAAAATTATAGATGATACACTTTGGAAAAAAGTTCTCTACTGCATAAAATGCGGAGGATGTCTGACGATCTGTCCTGTTTACAATTCGGTAAGCGGTCTGATTTTTAGTGGTCCTATTTATCCTGGAGGAATCGGTCTTGCTTTAACATCTGTTATTAACTCCCACAAAGAAACATTCCCTTACTTAAATCTTTGTTCCGACTGTAAGAAATGTGAGGAATTCTGCCCTACTGGAATCCCAGTCCCTGATATGATCAGTGAATTAAAGAATATAAGAGGTTCAGGAGTAAAAGAAAAAATTTTTATGAATTATTTTAAAAATAACAAATTTAGAGAATCTCTCCTTGAATTCTTATCATTTGCCCAGATTCCCTGGAAAAAAGATGATTTTATAATTAACAGTGTTCTGCCCTCGTCAAAATATAAATATTTTCCTTCAATAAAAAGAGATGGTATTAAATTATCTATAAAAGAAAATAAACGAAAGAAAGTATTGATGTTTTTAGGATGTCTCATAAGAGATTTCTATCCCTCTATCGGCATTTCAACTTTTAGAATAATAGAAAAAATGGGGTTTCAGCCCATCACATCAGAAGAACTGGTTTGTTGTGGAGCGCCAGCATTACACTTAGGGGATAAAAAATCTCTTTATTATATGGCAAAAAAAAATTTTGAAGTTTTCAGAAAAATCTCTCCTGAATTTATTGTTACTCTCTGTCCTACTGGAAATGGAATTCTCAAGTATGAATACAAAAAAATAATAGAAGAAAATATACATGCTTTCTCAGAAATAATATATGATTTCTCAGTATTCTTAGAAAAATTTAACTTTATCCCAAAAACTATAACCGAAAATGAAAAAATATACTTTCATCATCCCTGTCATTCCCTTAATTTTATCCATGTAAAAGAAGAGCCCAGGAATTTACTAAAAAAAGCTGAATACGATGTTATCGAAGAGAATGAACCATATACCTGTTGTGGATTTTCAGGAGCCTTTTCATTCCTCTATCCGGATATTTCAGAATCAATCTGGAATAAAAAGAAAAATTCAATCCTGAAATCAAACGTCAATAAAGTTGTAACAACTTGTCCAGGATGCATTTTCCAGCTAAAAGGAGGGCTAAAAAAAGAAGGCCTCCCAATTGATGTTTTTCATTTAGCAGAGACCTTGAAAATTTAACTTATCTTTTATGGACAGGAAGGATGAGAACGAGAGGTCAACCATTCCCTTAGTTAATGAGTGACCAGCAAGGGTGACCCGAAAACACGCTGTATTTTCCCCAGCGAGGAAAATAACAGCTCGGCACTCATGCTTCGCTCCCCCTCACTTATTAAAAGGGAAAGAATATATAACTTATATATAATTCAAAAAACATTATCTTCTATTGGTTTTAATTTCACTCATACTTTAAAATAAGTGAGGGGATCATGCCCGCTACGCATTCGTGACAGTTTTCAGGAACCTTCGGTTTCTCCGCCACCCTTCCTGCTCACTTATTTCTTTGTTTAGCTCTATTAATTCAGATTCTCATCTATATATCGCTCAATGGATGGTTACGCGCTTAATTTAAAGATGTAATTTTGGTGAAACTTTTTTATCTGTTTAAGGGTTATATTAAAATGGATAGGAAGATGAACTTAAACTTGGACCAATTGGACAGTCAAAAGGATGAGTTCTTGATATATGTTGCAGGAAAAGAAAATAACCGTGAAGCATTTGAAATACTTATGAAAAGATATTACAAAAAAATTTTTAATTATTTGAATAAAATATTAAAAGATGAAAATGAAGTTGAGGATATCGTCCAGGAAACTTTCCTTAAGGTTTATTTAAATAAAAAAAGATTTATCCCTTTCAACTCATTCTCTTCCTGGTTGTACAGAATAGCCACAAACCAAGCATTGAAAAAGATAAGAAAAAATAAAATTCAAAATTTATTCATGTTTAAATTCATCGAAAAATTAAAATTATCTAACTATAATCAAAATTCTATCTTGAATCCTTACGAATACATCCATATTCTTAAGCCAAAAGAAAAAATATCAATTATATTAACAAAATATTATGGTTTCTCCTATGAGGAAACCTCAAGGATGATAAATGCATCAGTCGGAGCAACAAAAACTTATGTGTTCAGAGGAATGGAAAAATTAAAAAAAATCATTAAGCAGGAGGAAGAAAAATGGAAAACGAAAGGATAAAGAAAATTTTCGAAATGATAGAAGAGAAAAATATCAGTGATGATTTTATTGAAAAATTCTGGAATAAGACACTCCCGTCTTATAAAAGGAAAAAAAGGAGAAAATTTCTTATCTATTTTAGTTTATTATTGTTCTCTTCCATTTCAATAATCTACATTAGCCAATCAAGAAACATAAAAGAAAATAATTTTTATGGGGAGGATATTACCATATCAAAAATTTATGAAGAGACTCTAAAGGAAGAATATCCTGAAATTTATAATTCATCAGTATGGATAGACAATGACGAATTGGATGAATTAGTAAATATTTTAAAAATAAATGAAAAGGAGGATAAACTATGATAAAAAAAGTGAGTTTACTTTTAATTCTTCTATTTTTTACAGCCTTCTTGTTTTCTCAGGAAGATGTTCCCCAGGATGATCCACCTCCAAAGGTAGGACCTAAACCTCTGCTGAGGCTTGGAAAATGGTGGAAAATAGAAAAAATTGTTAAAGAGCTAAACCTCACTCCTGAGCAGGTAACATCTCTCGATAAAATATACACTGATTCAAGAGTGAAGCTGATTGACCTCAGATCATCTTTAGAGAAAGCTCGATTGGAACTCCAATCTCTCAGCGAAAAGGAAAATTTCGACGAGGCCTTAAAAAAGATCGACCAGATCCACCTCATAGAGGCAAATATTCACAAAACCATTTTCTCCATGACTTTCTCCATGAAAAAAGTTCTTACCCCTGAACAAAAGGCAAAACTGGAGGAATTAAAATTAAAAGTTTTAGAAAAGAGACGTCTTCCTCGGCCAAGATTTTAATTTCTTTCTTATTTAAATTTTTTGTATAATTCTACTATTGAATCTTGGGTTTTAAAAGATTAGAATAAAAAATGTCTTTAAAGGCTGAAAAATAACAGAAATATTGTATAATATTATCATTGGGAAGGAGAGGTGCTGGAGTGGTTGAACAGGGTCGCCTGCTAAGCGATTCTCCGATGAATAATTGGAGCGCGGGTTCGAATCCCGCCCTCTCCGCCAGCCACATGACCGAATTAAAAGAATTACTTTTCTATTTCTCCTTTTCCTATCGGCAGACTCTTTGACATCAAAAAATATACTTCTTCCATCTAATCGTCAAGGCCGTTAATGTGAATGAGCTTGTAAATCGTCGTGTATATGTTCAGCGATGCGATGATGTTTCTCGCCTGATGCGTTCATAGGATCAATATGGACTGTGGCATTGGAAAGATAGCGCAAATGATGCAAAAGCTGGTGTTGGGCCTCCGTGGCGATCTCGTGCCCTTTTTCAACAGAAAGTTCTGGACTCACGGCTATATTTACCTCTGCATGAAGCCTGTGGCCTAACCATCTTACCCGCACTTCAGATATGTCCAGTACCCCCGGGGTGTGATTCACCGCATGTTTAATCTCATCAATTACCTCTGGTTCCACCCCATCAAGTAGGCGTGTAAAAACAGACTTGCCAGATTCCCATACGATTCGGAAGATTGCAGCAGTAATAAGAAGACCGACAATAGGGTCTGCTAATGAATATCCTAACCAGACTCCCACTGCACCGAAAAGGACGGCCAGACTGGCTAAGCCATCTACACGGGCGTGATAGCCATCGGCGATGAGGGCGGCGCTGCCGATCTCTTTGCCAACTTTGATGCGAAACTGTGCCACAGCTTCATTGCCAAGGAAACCAATCACCGATGCGATGATCACTGCCCAAAGATACCCTACCACTCTTGGGTGAAAGAGGCGATCAATCGATTCGTAACCCGCAACAATGGCACTGAACAAGATGATAAGTACAATGGCTACACCTGCCAAGTCTTCCACACGGCCGTAGCCATAGGTAAACCGTTTGCTGGGTTTCCATCGCGCAAGCGTAAAAGCAATCCACAGCGGAATAGCAGTAGCAGCATCACCGAAGTTGTGAATCATATCGGCCAGCAGCGCCACACTTCCTGAAAGTAAGACGATAATAACCTGAAATAAGGCAGTAGCAAGTAATCCAAAGAATGACCACTTGATAGCCCAAATTCCTCTTTGAGTAGTAAAAACAGATGGGTCTATGGCACCGTGAGTATGGACATGCTTATGGGGATCTTTCCTAAACATTAACCGTTAACCTCCTTATTCTTGCCCAATGGCGGATAACTTTCTGTATACGAAACAGATTCGGATATACCCCTAAATTTGAGGTTATATCCGAAGTATTTCGGATATTCCCAATCTGGCTGAAGTGCCAGAAACCCACACCTATTGACAATTTTTGTCACTTATCAACCTCTTCGTAGCCTCTAATGTGTATCAGCATTCTCTTACTATCAATATCCTCTATTTATAATTTTACCACTCCTCCGACTCTTAATCCAGCAGAATACACCAGCATTAGAATGACTTTATGCTTAATACTATCAACTGATAAAAACCATAAAAACTAAGTTTTTTTCTCTTCTAAAGCTTTGTGGATTTTTCTTTCAAGAATCTGATCAAAAGAGAAATTTTCTAACTTCAAGTAAAAATCTGCCACTGAAAAAAGAGCTTCTTCAGGAACAAGACCCACAATTTCGCTCCCGATTACATTTACTCCATACCTTGAAGCTTCAGCTTTAACTAACTCCATAACTCTGTAAAGGGGAGTTTTTTGATAGTTAATCATGTTTATTGAAACCTGAGCTATATTTCTATCCTCAAGCATAACTCCCATGGCTCTCACATACCTTAACCCTCCGCTTATGTGTCTTATTGCCCTTGCAATCTTATTTGCTATTTCCACAGAGGATGTCCCCAAATTTATGTTATATGCAATTAAAGGCATCCTTGCTCCTATTACTGTTGCTCCTGCTGAGGGATGAACAACTGGCTCTCCAAAATCAGGATACCAATTGGGATCTTTTATCTTTTCAAACAACCCTTCAAATTCACCTTTCCTTATGTTGGGAAGATCCTTTCTCTCCTCTTTTGTAGCTGATTCTTCATAAAGATAAACTGGAATTTTATATTCATCTGCAACCATTTTGCCCAATTCTTTTGAAAAAGCTACGCAATCTTCCATTGATACATTCCTTATAGGAACGACCGGAAATACATCCACTGTTCCAATCCTCGGATGCTCTCCTATGTGTTCTCTCAGGTCGATTAATTCCAAAGCTTTCTTGTATAGAACTTTTGCTGTACTATACAATCCCTTTCTATCTCCGATTATGGTAATCACAGTTCGATTGTGATTTTTATCAGGTTTAACATCAAGTACTACAATATTTTCTATTTCCCTCAGCGAACTGATTATTTCATTCAATACGTTTTCTCTTTTAGCTTCTGACACATTGGGAATTGCTTCAATAATTTCATTCATTTTTACTCTCCTTGGGTTTTGATTAAATTAAGATTATTATCGAATAATTCAATTTTGCCAAGATCTTTTATTTTTTCAATCAGATTATTCTTTCTTCCAACTACAATTACTAAGAATGGCTGGAATTTAATGTATCTTTTTACCATTCTCTCCACTGAGCTTTCATCAACTTCTGATATATTATAAATATAATTATTTATGAAACTGTCCGGCAGCGAGTAAAGAAATTTATCCTTTAAAATTTCAACCAATCTTTCCCCATAAGAGATCGAAAGTGAACAATTTCCCTTTAGATAATTTTTTGCGTTCTCCAACTCAAATTTATCAATTTTACTTTCGGAAAATTTCTTTATCTCAGAAAAAGTTTCCTCGATTATTCTTCTTGCATTCTCTTCTTTTCCAGTTACATAGATATAGAAAAGAGCAAAATCATTAAAGAATTTCAAATAGCTCTCAACACTACTCAAAATATTCTTACTTTCCCTTAAATTTAAATATAATCTGCTAAAAGGATTGCCAGAGAGTATTTGATTCATAACCAGAATCGGAAATCTAAATGAATTGTCAAAAGAAGGAAAAATAATACAAAAAAGTACATTAACATTTTCAGAGGATGGATTATCCACTAAAATTATGTTTGCATCAGATCTTTTTGGTGGAATGTAGAGAAAGGGGCTTAGAATCTGCCCTCTTTCCCATCCGGAAAAGTTCTTTTCCAAAATCTCAAATGTAGTTTTATGCTCTAAATCTCCTCTCAAAATAAAAATCGAATTATTTGGAATGTAAAATCTTTTACTGAAGAGAAAACAATCTTTTCCTGTTATTCGGCTTAAACTTTCTCTTGTAGGAAATAGTCTAAACAAAGGTGAACCTTTAAAAAAATTATAATACATAGTCTCAAAAGCTAATTGCTTGTTGTTAATTCTATTCATCTGCCACTCTGAAATTAACCTCTTTGTCTTTTTCATTATCTCATCGTTGGGAAATAAACTTTCCTGAATTAATTCACTCAACATATTTAGTAATGGTTCAAAGTATTCCTTTAATACTATGAATGAAAAATGGGTATAATTATCTGCAACCTTGATTTTAGTTTTAACACCAAAAAAATCCAATCGATCCTGAATCTGGTAAGCTTTCATCTTTTTTGTTCCAGAAAAAATTCCCTCAGCTGTAACAGTGGCTAAACCTGAATAATTAATTTGAGTGGAAGATTCACCGGCTTTGAATATTAAATCAAGAAAAACTAATGGAATTCCTTTCTCTTCGATTAAATATACTTCAAGGCCATTTTTTAAAGTAAAATTTTTAAAAAAATCTATTTTGAATTCTTTAACATCTTCAAAAGTAAATAAAATTGATGTCCATAGTACCAGTATAAAAAATAATTGATGAAAAATTTTATTTTTTCTCAGGGATGACATTTAAAATTATCCGATTTCTTTTATCCAGATATTTCTTCGCAACTCTACTGATATCCTGTGGAGTTACATTCATATATCGAGATAATTCCTCATTAATTAGATAAGGGTTATCGAAGTATACAGTAAATTCTCCCAATTTCATAGCTCTTCCCAAAGTACTCCTTAAGTCTATCAAATATTCTATCTTAAATTGATTTTTTGCCATCACAATTTCTTTGTGAGATACCAAATTATTCTTTAAATTTTCAATCTCTTGAAATATTTGAGATTGGGTAACATTCAGAGGATATCCTGGATAACATAAAACAAAAATCTTAAACAAAGACATTCCCTCTCTTTCCTCAACCCCTCCTCCCAGTTCATATGCCATTTTTCTCTCGATTAACAATTTCTTTTTCAGAATAGATGGATTTCCTTTTAGAAGTAAATAATCAATGATTTCCATTGGATAGAAATCAGGAGAATCCCTCGAAGGGAAAGGATAAGCTATATGAAAGGCAGGAAATCTCGCATTGCTGTCATAAATCGTTTCTATCAGTTCTCCCCTTCCTGGAGGTTCTTTAAGATTAGGAGGAACTCCAGAACTTCCAGAATTAATATTTTCAAAATTTTCTTTTATTAATGAAGTTGCTTCTTCACTACTAAAATTTCCCACTAAAACAAGACAAGCATTGGAAGGGGTAAAATAGTTAGTATAGAAATCATACACATCTTTGAATGTTATCAACTCCAGGTCTTCTTTATAACCTATTATTGGGTGGGAATAGGCAAAATTAATAAAAGACAGTTCATCTATTCTAAAAAATGATCTCGCATAAGGTTGATCACTCAACTTTAATTGTCTTTCTCTTTTTAAAATCTCTTTCTGGATGGCCAACAATCCATCGTCTATTCGAAGAGATCCCATCCTGTCAGCTTCAAGGGTTAATGCCATCTTCAATAGATTAGAGGGAAGAGTTTCATAAAAAACCATCTTATCTTCACTCGTAAAGGCATTTAATTCTCCCCCAAATTTATTAATCAGAAGGAGATGTTCCATAGGTTTAAAATTCTCAGAACCCTGAAAATATAAGTTCTGTAAAATCTGAGCTATGCCTGTTTTTCCAATTTTTTCATCCCTTGAACCGCAATGAAAAAATATGGCAAGCGTAAAAACCGGATGTGTTCTATCCTCTAAGAGGACAACCTTTAACCCATTATTTAACTTAAAATACTTAACAGGAAAATTAAAAGTCTCCTGCGAATAGACTGGAAAGAAAGAAAAAATAGTAATCAACACTAAAAGAATTGCTTTATTAATCATTTTCACTTCTTTTTTATCTTAATTAGCTTAATCATGTCAATCAATATAAGTGATGGAACCATGCGTAAAGCTACTTCGTATAAATTTTATATAATTGATTTTTTATCTTTAATTTGATAAAGATAAAAAGGAGGAAAAGATGAGGCTTAAAAGATTATTGTTAATTTTTCCTGCTGTATTAATCCTATCTCTTATAGGTATGCTTATTTTTTCTAACTCTGAATCAAATATACTTAAGCAAGGAGAAAATGAAGAAAAAGGGGTTATCAAAAAACCTGTTTTTGCCTCTCCTGAGTTGCTTTCTTTAAACAATGCTTTTGTGGAAATAGTGAAAAAAATAAAGCCCGCTGTAGTGAAAGTTGAATCCCAAATTACAGTAAAAGAAAGGTATACCATGGGAGAAGATATATGGGAATGGTTTTTTGGTGAGCCTTTCAGGTCTCCAAGGAGAAGAGAGGTGATAACACAGAGCTTTGGTTCTGGCTTTATAATAAGTTCAGATGGATATATTATGACAAACAACCATCTGGCTGAAAATGCAAAGAAAATTATTATATATATTGGAGGAAGTAAAAAATATACAGCTCAAATCGTAGGAACCGATAAAAAAACAGATATAGCATTATTAAAAATAAATGGAAAAAATTTCCCATTTGCAGGACTGGGAGACTCATCAAAGATTCAAATAGGAGAATGGGTTTTAGCTATAGGTAATCCATTTGGAAACTACCCAGGAATGGAAGGAGAACCTACTGTAACAGCAGGGATAATCTCAGCAAAGGGAAGGCAATTAAGATTGGCTGACTATGAAGATTTTATTCAAACAGATGCTCCAATAAATAGGGGGAACTCAGGAGGACCTTTAGTTAACATTAAAGGAGAGGTAATCGGAATAACATCGGCCATTCTCGCTCCCACTGGAACTAATCTTGGTATTGGATTTGCAATACCCATAAACCTTGCTAAAACTGTTTGTGATGAATTGAAGGCAAAAGGAAGGGTAATAAGAGGGTGGTTAGGCGTGGGTATTCAGGATTTCACTGAGGAGTTATCCAAAGATTTTGGAGGGATTAAAGAAGGTGCAATAATTGCCAGTGTTCAGGGTGGAAGCCCTGCTGAAAAAGCTGGTCTCAAAAGATATGATGTAATAATTGAATTCGATGGTAAAAAAATCAGCAATGGAACTCAGCTAAGATTTGCTGTGGCAGAAACACCGCCTAATAAAAAAGTTAATGTAAAAATCATAAGGGATGGAAAAGAAAAAAATATAACAGTTGAAATAGGTGAACTGGAAGAAGAGACTTCAAGAGAAGAAATCAAAGAAGAGTTCAATTTAGGATTAAAATTAGAGCCCCTTACACCTGAAATAGCAAGAAGATATGGTTATCCAAGAAGAGGCGGTTTAATAGTTACAGATGTTGAACCTTTCAGCGCAGCTTATGAAGCTGGTTTGGCAGAAGGAGACTTAGTTTTAGAAGTAAACCGAAAACCTGTAAATTCAATCTCTGATTTCATGAATATATTGAGAAGGTCAAAATCAGGAGATACCCTTATTCTTCTTGTGTGGAGAAATGGGCAGGAATTTTTTAGATATTTAACAATTCCATAATGAAATTTATAAAAGCTCAAGCTTCAGGAAATGATTTTATTGTATTTCATATAAAGAATGAGAATGAAAAATGGAATGAAATTGCCCAGAAAATCTGCGACAGGCATTATGGTATAGGTTCAGATGGTTTAGTCATTTTAAAAAACATAGACGATGAGAAAAAAGAAGTAAACTTTAGAATCTTTAACGCAGATGGCTCTGAAGCAGAGATATCGGGAAATGGATTAAGATGTGCTGCAGCATCTCTCTATTTTAAAAATTTAATCCAAGGAAATTTAATAAACTTTATCACTGAAGCGGGAAGAAGGGAATGTTATCTTATTAATAGAGAAAGCCATCTATTTTATTTCAAAGTAAACATGGGAAATCCAGTTCTTTCCTCAGATAAAATTCCCTTCAATGATGGTAGCATATACGAAAAAATAATCGATTATCCTATTACGATAGGACAGAAAACCTATTCCATCACCTGTGTTTCCGTAGGAAATCCCCACTGTTCGATTTTCTTCGATAAACTTCCCTCATCAATCGAATGGCATCAGTTAGGAAAAGCGCTCGAATCCCATCCTTTCTTCCCAAACAGGGTAAATGTTGAATTGGTGAGAATTATCAACAGGGAAGAGATGGAAGCTCTTTTCTGGGAAAGAGGCGTTGGAGAAACTCTATCTTCAGGAAGCGGTTCCTGTGCATCAGCTCTTGCTGCCATGATAAAAGATCTTGTAAACAAAAAAGTAAAAGTAAAATCAAAAGCAGGAGAAATGGTTGTAGAATGGGAAGAAAATGGAGCTTTTCTTTCAGGTCCATCGGAAATAATATGTGAGGGAACCTGGGTAAAACCCTTACAATAACTTTCTTTCTTTTGTTATGAAATTAGCTATAAATGGAGGCGAACCTGTAAGAAAATCAGACTATCCTCCATGGCCTGTATGGAATAAAAGAGAAGAAGCACTTTTAATCGAGGTCTTAAATTCAGGAAAATGGGGCTCTCTCCATGGAAACAGAGTAAAAGAATTTGAAAATAATTTTAAAGAATACCATCAAGCAAAGTATGGAATTGCAGTTTCTTCCGGTTCAGCAGCATTATACATATCTTTAAAAGCTTTAGGACTTGAACCAGGAGACGAAGTTATCGTACCCTCGTATACTTTTGTTGCTACTCCAATTGCAGTGCTTCAAGCAAGGGGGATCCCTAAATTTGCAGATATAAGTCTGGATACCTACAATTTATCTCCTGAATCATTGAAAGAGAATATAACTCCAAGAACAAAAGGTGTAATTCCTGTCCATTTAGCCGGCCAGCCGGCTGATATGGATGCAATAAAAGAAATTGCAGAAAAGCACAATCTTTTTATTCTCGAGGATGCAGCTCAGGCATGGGGCTCTGAATGGAAAACCAAAAAAGCAGGAGCTATTGGAAATGCTGGTATATTCAGCTTTCAGTCTTCAAAGAATATCAGCTCAGGCGAAGGAGGAATTATTCTTACAGATGAAGAAGACATAGCAAAAAAAGCAAGGTCATATTCAAATTGCGGTAGACTTGAAGGCAGAATCTGGTATGAACATTACTTAATGGGGGGAAATTACAGGATGACTGAATTTCAGGCTGCTGTACTTTTAGCTCAGCTTGAAAGATATGAAAAAATGAAAAAAAAGAGAGAAGAAAATGCAGCTTACCTTTCAAAAAGATTGGCTGAAATCGAAGGTATTACACCTTTAAAAAGAGATGAGAAAACCACTTCTCATGCATACCATCTTTTTATTTTCAAGTATGATAAAAGTTATTTTAATGAAATTAATAAAGAAAAATTCATAAAGATTTTAAATGCAGAGGGAATTCCTGTATATGCGGGTTATTCTCTACCCTTATACAAACAACCAGTTTTCACTTCAGATGAGGTAAGAAAAGAAATATCGATGAATAATTCAAAGGTTGACTATTCCAAAATAGTAAATAAAACTACAGAAAAAGCATGTTATGAAGAGGCTATCTGGCTGAGCCAGAGAGTTTTACTGGGAAGTAAAAAAGACATGGATGATATCGTAGAAGCAATAATAAAATTAAAGAAAAATATAAATGAAATAAATTAAAAAAACAGGAGGGGACATGAGAAAGACTTCGTTACTTTTAATTTTAACATTGCTTGTCTCATCTCTTTGCTTTTCCGATAAAATAGTATTAAGGAATGGAACATACTATTACGGAGAATTAAAAGAATACCGATTCGGCTATTTCTACTTTGATGTAAAAGAGGTATATGGTATCAAGCCGATGAAATTCTCCAAGTATGATGTGGAAAGAATTGAATTTGTAGAAGAATACATACCTGAAGAAAGCAGGGAAGACGAATACATAAGAGAAATGAAAAGGGGGAAAAGACAGAAGGCTGTTACTGTATTTTCAAACAAGCCCTGGCTCGACACTCTTATCGATGTCAAAGAGGGCGATATACTCTTCTTTGAAGCAAAAGGAACTATAAGAATTGGATCCGGAAGACCTAAGATAGGACCTGAGGGAGAACTGAAGAAATACTGGGGGGATAACAAGCCAATCCCTGGAGAAAGCACAGGGGCATTGATAGGAAAAATAGGAGAGTCAGGGGCTTTCCTAATCGGAAATGAAAGAAGAGAATTCAGGATGCCTGCAAATGGCAGGCTCTTTTTAGGAGTAAATGACGATAATATCTTGGATAATTCAGGATATTTTACAGTCGTAATTTTCTACTAATACAAACGCATTTAGTTCTGATGCATTCCTGTCCCCTCACCCCTTTTCCTATTTTTCATAATCTTAAAAACCCAAAATTAACTTTTATTGCCCCAAAGTTTTGCATGTTTTGTTAAACTCGGAAGCATGTAAAGTTCCAAAAATTGACCAATTCAATTATTAATGGTAGGATTTTTTTCAAATCTAATTAAAAGGAAAGAGAAATGGATAAGATTAAAATAATTCAAAGCAAACTAAAAGAATTTAACATCGATGGATGGTTATTCTATGATTTCCATAACAGAGACCCTATAGCTTACAGAATCCTTGGCCTTGATCCAGGTAAATTAGCCACAAGAAGATGGTATTATTTAATACCAGCTTCAGGCAGTCCAAAAAAATTGGTTCACAGTATTGAAAGCACAAAACTTGATATTCTATCTGGAGAAAAATATGTATATCTTCCCTGGAATCAACAGCAAGCCTTTCTTAAAGAGATTTTAACTGGAATTAGAACTCTCGCAATGCAGTACTCTCCTTTAAATTCAATTCCATATATATCTATGGTGGATGCAGGCACAGTAGAACTTATAAAAAGTTTCGGAATAGATGTTGTTTCATCTGCAGACCTTGTTCAGATATTCGAGGCTTATGTATCTCCTGAAGAATATAAAAATCACAAAGAGGTTGGAGAAATAATACATTCAATTTTAAATAATTCCTTTTTAGAAATAAGACAAAAAATAAACCAGAGGAAAAAAGTAACTGAATATGATATCCAGCAGTCAATCATTAATTCTTTCAAAGCCAATAAGTTAACCACAGATGGGGATTTGCCTATTGTAGGTGTTAATAAGCATTCAGGAGACCCTCATTTTGACCTGACTGAGTCAAACTCTTCTGAAATAAAAGAAGGAGATTTTGTTCTTATTGATCTATGGGCAAAAAAAGACATTCCAGAAGGAATCTATTTTGACATCACCTGGACAGGTTATGTGGGTGATAAGATTCCTAAAAAATATTTAGATACATTCGAAATAGTAAAAAATGCAAGGGATAAAGGCGTTGAATTTATCAAAGAAAGATTTAAAAAAGGAGAAGATATATTCGGATATGAAGTGGATGATGTTGTTAGAAATCCCATAAAATTGAGCGGATATGGCGATTATTTTATTCATAGAACAGGTCATTCGATAGGAAAGGATGTCCATGGAAACGGGGCGAACATCGATAACTTGGAAACCAAAGATGAGAGAAAATTGCTTCCTGGAAGTCTTTTTTCAATTGAACCAGGAATCTATTTTAAAGAATTTGGAATCCGTTCTGAAATAAATGTTTACATTTCGGAGGAAAAAGAAGTAATAATAACAGGTCCTAAACAGGAAGAGTTAATAAAGATTTAAATGCCCAGGAGGTTTAAATGATTTATTATCTGTACATAATTCTGATTTATCTTTTAATTCTTGTTGGTGCAAACATGTATCGTGCAAAAAAAGTAAAAACTCAAGAAGATTTTATGGTTGCAGGAAGAGCTCTAAACTGGAAGATAATGGTCTTCACTTTAGTTTGTACATGGATAGGGTCAGGTACGTTCATCGCAGGAGCTGAATTTGCTTATAAAGCAGGCATGTCATCTCTCTGGATGGCAGCTGGTGCCTGGTTTGGCATCATTATAATTTATTTTCTTTCTGGAAAAATAAGAAAATTTGGGCAGTTTACAATAGGAGATATTCTTGAAACAAGATATAGCAAATGGGCTCGATTATTCGGAAGCATAGCCCTGGTTATCTCATTTGTCTGTATTGTAAGCTACCAATTCAGAGCGGGTGGCTTAATCCTAAACATTGTTACTCAGGGAAAAGAGAAAATTTCAATCTTAACCCTAAATGATAATTCAAAAATAAGAGCCTATGATTTAAAGAAAACAGAAAATGAATATATATTCAAAAATGCAGATAGTTCAGAAACATCAATGGCAATAGACAAAATAAAATCAATCGAGGCAGAGGCAAAAATATCTGTTGAACAGGGGCAGCTTATAACAGCAATTTTTGTAATAATTTTTACAGCTCTTGCAGGTATGATTTCCGTAGCATACACAGACCTTTCCAATGGAATAATCATAGTGTCAGCCTGTATCCTATCTCTTCCTTTTATGCTTCATACAGCAGGCGGATGGCCAACTATAAAGACAAACCTTCCCCCTGAGTTTTTCCATGTCGTAAACCGTCATTTCGGTGAAATGCCTGTTCTGACCGCTCTTGGGTATTTCTTCTCAACCTTCTTCCTCCTCCTTGGAGTTCAAAGTATGTATCAGAAATTTTATTCTGCAAAAGATGAAAAAACAGCGAGAAAATCTGTTGTATTCTGGGTTATGGGCACAATATTCGTTGAAACCGTTGTTGTAATTTTAG
This sequence comes from Acidobacteriota bacterium, assembly GCA_040756905.1. NCBI lineage: Bacteria > Pseudomonadati > Acidobacteriota > Acidobacteriota bacterium. Next base: position 8,934 of record JBFLYD010000059.1, on the reverse strand, counting down.
CGGTGGCAGGAGCTTCGGTTTTTAAAAATCTTGGAAGGCCTGAGACAGTAGTTCTTGAGGTTGCAGCAAGAGGTGTTCCTATGCTTGTAGGTGTTTTGCTTCTTGGAGCAGCCTGTGCAGTGGTAATATCAACTGCAAACAATTATCTTTTAAGCCCTACAACAAATGTTATGAGAGATATCTATCAAAGATTTATAAATCCGAAAGCCGAACAGAAAAAAATGGTTTTACTATCAAAGCTCTTTGTTATGTTGCTCGGCATAATTTCTTTTTTAATCGCAACAAGACTTAAATCAGTATTGGCAATGGCATACTTTGCATATACAATTTATGGAGTTGCAATTACCCCAGCTTTAATAGTTGCTCTCTCCTGGAAAAGAGTCACAGAAGCTGGAGGGCTTGTGTCAATAATATCTGGAGCTTTAACTGCATTAGGCCTTAAATTATACAACTCTTTAACAGGCCATGACCTATTTGGAATTCCTTTAATATTCCCCTCGTTGATTGTTTCGATTGGCTCCCTGATTATAATTAGTTTTCTGACAAGGCCATCTCCAGATGAAAAATGGAAACCTTTCTTTGATTGATGTACATATGAATTTATAAATTATATTAAGAAGATATTAACTTTTTTGAAAGTTCAACAACTTCAAGCGCCTTTTTAATCTGCGGATCTTTTCTTAAAGCAAATTTGACCCCTTCTATAATTCCTCCTGCAGATGATAATATTTCTCTATTTATCTCAAATCTAATCAATTCTTTATCTTTTTCAAATTTAATTTCATCAAAATTAATTTTATTCTGTCTTAAATAATTTTTAAAATCATTTAAAACCTCATCGCCTACAGGAAATACTGCATTCAACAAAAATCTTTTGAATTCAGTTATATCATTTAATCCGTATTTTTTAGAGATAGGTAATTCCATGTTAACAAATTTATTAGCATAAGAAAAAAATGCTCCTTTCGCTCTTAAAAATACTATTATCTCCGGTAATAAAATTGATTTAACTTTAAAATCGGGTGTAATTCCCCCGCCTTCATACACTTGCCTTCCTTTTGATGGAAATTTAATCTCCTTCTGCTGTTCAGATTTTTCCTCTTCATAAAAAATAAAATATTCTTCCCAAGAATCATAATCCCTTTGGATTGATCTCCCGCTTGGAGTGTAATATTTTGCAGTTGTCAAAGCTAAAGCTGTATCAGGACTTGTCTGAAATATTGTCTGAACAAGTCCTTTCCCCCAGGTTCTGTTTCCAACCAAAATGGCCCTTTCATGCTCCTGCATTGCTCCTGCTACTATTTCTGATGCACTTGCAGAACCTCTGTCTATTAGAATAACTAAAGGAATGTCTTCATACTGACCATCTTTTTCAGAATAATATTCCTGTTTTAATTGCGGTTTCTTTCCTTTTGTAACTACTATCAATTTTCCTTTTGGAAGAAACTCATCACTCAGGCTGATTGCCTGGAAAAGAGGACCACCGGCATTTCCTCTTAGATCAAGGATTAAAGCTTTCATTCCTTTTTTCTTGAGATCATCTGCTGCTGCTTCAAATTCTGAAGTTGTAACTTCAGCAAAATTTCTGATAGATATGTATCCAACTTCTGAATTAATCATAAAATAATAATTTACACTCTTCAAAGAAATCTCTTCCCTTACGATTGAAAATTCCAGAGGTTTTTCAAAGCCTTCCCGCCAGATTGTTACTCTTACAGTCGATCCTTTTGGACCTCTTAATTTCCTTACAGCCTCTTCAGAGCTTATGTACTTTGTGTTGTCTCCATTAATATGAGTTATGACATCTCCTGGTCTAATTCCCAGTCTCCAGGCTGGAGTCCCTTCTATAGGAGAAATGACAGTTAGCCTATCTTCAATTTTAAGGATTGATATTCCAAGTCCATAATACTTTCCACTTTGTTCCTCCCTCATTGAAGAAAAATGAGAAGGATCCAGGAAATGTGAATGGGGATCGAGTGTACTCAACAATCCTCTTATTGAACTGTAGATAAGTTCTTCCCGATTTATATCTTTTACACTATTTTTTTCTATCATTGAAAAAATTCTGGAATATTTCTTAAAGCCCTCATCCCACTGGTTTTTCTGCAAACTTATCGAAAAGACCAATAATAGAGAAATTATAACTATAAAAATCTTTAAGGTCTTTTTCACAAAAAAATGTTAACACAGTGAATTTTATTTGTAAAATTAAGAGGGTAAATTTGACTAAAAATTAAAAAAAAAGGATAATTTGCTGATGGATAAGTTATCATTAATTACAATTGCTCTATTTTCAATCTGCTGCACCCAGACCAACCTTCCAGCACCAGAGGGAAGTATATTATACATAGAAGCTGAACCAAAACAGATTTCATTTATAGGTGGAGTTTCTCTAATAAAAATAAAAGGGTTTGAAAAAAATGGAAAATCAATAAGGGATGGAGTCTTAATAAATTTTTCAACCACCCTTGGTACAATAGATTCAAGTTCGATTACAAAAAACGGAAAAGCCTATGCAAGCTTAAAAAGTAATGGAATTTCTGGAATTGCCACTGTTTCGGCTACCTCAGGAAACAGTGCTCCTGTCAGCACTGATGTAACTTTTACAGACTTTTCTTCTTCAATTCAGCAAATTAATGTATCTTCATTTCCTGAATCTGTTTCCTCCTCAGGAGGAAAAGTAAACATTATCATCAATGTATTAGATTTTAATAATAATCCAATTTCCTCAGTGCCGATAATTCTTACAACAACAAAGGGAACCTTTTTATCAAATGGAAAAGCTCAGTATACTGACGAAAATGGAAAAATTGAAGACAAACTCTTCATCCCAGAAAATATTTATTCCTACCCTCTAACAATCACGGTAAAAGCTTACTATGCTACAACTTTCAACTCCCTATACAATTCAATAAATATAATACAACAGGGAAAATAACCATGTTTGGTAACATAGGACTTCCTGAGCTTATATTGATTTTCATCATAGCTCTTTTAATATTTGGTCCTAAAAAGCTTCCTGAGCTTGGAAAAACCATCGGCAGAGCCCTTGCCGAATTCAGAAAAACCACCTCTGAGATTAAAAATTCAATCGAAGAGGAAATAAGGTCTATTGAGGTGAAAGACTTAGAAATAGATTTAGATAGAGAGTTAGAAAAAGAGAATGAAGAGGAAAAAAAGCCCCAATGAAATGTCTTTTCTCGAGCATCTGGGAGAACTGCGAAAAAGAATAATATATTCTGTTTCTTTTTTGGTAATTATGTTCTTTGCTTCCTGGGGATTTAGCAAAGAAATCTATAAATTCTTAGCAAAGCCATTAACCCGATTTCTTCCGACCGGAGAAAAGCTTGCATTTACTTCAATCGTTGACCCTTTCATGATGTATTTAAAAGTCTCTTTCCTTGCGGCTATTTTTTTCTCATCTCCTTTTATATTCCTTCAGTTATGGCTTTTTGTTGCACCAGGACTTTATGAAAAGGAAAAAAGATATGTTCTTCCCTTTGTATTCTTCACGTCTTTTTTCTTTCTCTCAGGAGGAGCTTTTGGATATTTTATAGTATTTCCCTGGGCCTGTAATTTCTTTCTAAAATTGGGAGCAGATTTCAGACCTGTCATAACGATTGATCAATATTTTTCTTTAGTAATCAAAGTATTACTCGGAATTGGATTAGTTTTTGAACTTCCCATACTCATATTTTTTCTATCAAGGCTTGGAATTGTGAACCATAAATTTCTCATAAACAAAATTGGCTATGCAGTTTTAATTATTTTTATCATTTCAGCATTAATAACACCAACTGCTGATATGATAACTCAAACAATCCTTGCAGGGCCTATGATTGCTCTTTATCTTGTTGGTGTTCTTATAGCTTATATTTTTGAAAAAAAAGAAAAAGAAAATCTTAAGGGCTAAAAATGCTAAAAGGAGGGAAAATATGTGAAATAAACATTGAAGAAACTCCTTTAACTCCCCACGTTGATTTTTTCCTTAAGGGTAAATCCGGAGAGATTCTTTGTGAGCTAATGTTGTGTCACTTAAATACGTTTCCTTATTCTTATGTGAAACAACACTTTCCCTACGAGAGAAAGATCTCCTTAGACGCTTCGCTGAGCATCCCCCAGACATGGGGAAGTTCCTTCCCCATACCCCTTCAGTGTGCTGTAAGAGAGACCGTCTGCCTGCGAAGAGATTTAAGGAACAGCACACTAGATAAGTTTATTTTTAAAAATTAAATGAAAAATAAATTGTTAAAGATTAAAGACCTTCCACCAGAGGAAAGGCCGAGAGAGAGAATTGAAAAATATGGAGCTTCAACTTTATCCGATTCAGAACTTTTAGCTATCATATTAAGAACAGGAACTAAAGAGTCATCAGCTTTAGATTTGGCAAAAGAAATTCTTTCAGAAAATAAAGGTTTAAAAGGGTTGATTAAATTGAGCTTTGAAGAACTTTCAAAACTAAAAGGAATTGGAAAAGCTAAAACTGCTCAGATATTAGCATCTTTTGAAATCGCAAAAAGAATTTTAAGGAAACCAGAGAAAGAAATCTCATACAAAAATCCTGTTGAGATTGCAGATTATCTGATTCCTCGATATTTCTCTGAAAAAAAAGAAAATTTTGGAATGTTGATTCTTGATACAAAAAACAGGATTAAAAAGGAAAAAATTATTTTCACCGGAGATATATCTACAAGCATGGCTCATCCAAGAGAAATATTCAAAGAAGCAATCTCAAACTTAGCTTCATCAATTATCATCTTTCACAACCATCCATCAGGAGACCCGCATCCCAGCAGATATGACATCGAAATTACAAAAAAAGTTTATGAATCAGGAAAGATAATAGGAATTGAGCTGCTTGACCATATAATTATAGGAGATGGAAAATATTACAGCTTCAAAGAAGAAGGAGAATTATGGCCTTAAACTCGATATACTTTGAGTGTTCAGCCGGAATCAGTGGAAATATGGTTTTAGGCTCATTACTCGACCTTGGAATCTCTCAAAAAGAATTTCACGATGCCATCGATGAACTCTCACTTCCTGTTAAGATTGAAATAAAAAAGGTTAAACGCTGTTCAATCAGTGCTATTTTAGTAACTATAGAAGTACTGCAAAAAGAACAGAAGCCTCGAAATCAAAAAGAAATCGAAGAAATGATTGAGAAAAGCCCATTTTCTCCTCAAATAAAAAACAAAGCCAGGCTCATTTTTAACAGATTGTTTGAAGCTGAGGCTAAAGTCCATGGTTTCAAAAAAACATCCGGACATCTTCACGAGGCTGGTGCAGATGATGCCCTTGTGGATGTGTTTGGAACCCTGTTTTTATTAGAAAAACTAAAAGTAAAGAAAATTTCATCATCTCCTTTAAATTTAGGAAGAGGGTTCGTTGAAACACATTCAGGGAGATTCCCGATTCCAGCTCCTGCAGTTGGAGAATTACTGAAGAACGTCCCAGTTTATTCAGAATCATCTCAGGAGGTTGAACTTGTAACTCCAACAGGGGCCTCGATATTGGTGTCTTTATGTGAAAAATTTTCAGATTTTCCCTATTTAAAATATGAAAAGATTGGATACGGAGCTGGCAGTAAAGATGTTAAAGAATTTCCCAATGTATTAAGAGCCTTTTATGGGGAAGAAACTCAAGAAAAAGAGGAAAAATTGTTCCTCGTTGAAACAAACATCGACGATGTAGAGCCGCAAATTCTTGGAAATCTTATGGAAAAGATGATAAAAAAAGGGGCACTCGATGTTTATTATACTCCAGTCTACATGAAAAAAAATCGACCTGGAGTTCTTGTATCAATACTTTGCGATAAAAAAAATGTACAAAATTTTTTGAACATACTATTTTCTGAAACCACTACAATAGGGACAAGAATCAATGAAGTTACAAGGGTATCTCTTCCAAGAGAAACAAAATACTTTGAATTTTTTGGAGAAAAAGTTAAAATAAAAGTTTCGTTCTGGAAAGGAAAAGAGGTAACAGTAAAACCTGAATTTGAAGATTGTCTCAGAATATCAGAAAAAATTGGCATGCCTTTAATGGAAGTAATAAGCGAAATAAAGAGATTGTATGGAATCAAAAAAAATGGATCTAAAAAAGATTGAACAAGGTGTAAAGCTTATACTTGAAGGAGTGGGCGAGGATTTGAAAAGGCCTGGCCTCAAAAGAACTCCTGAAAGAGTGGCAAAGATGTTCCAGGAAATTCTTTCAGGCATTGAAGAAGATCCTTCTGAAATTCTGAGAATAATCGAAGAAGAAGAACATGAAGAGATGGTTCTTGTAAGAAATATCCCTCTCTATTCGATGTGTGAACATCATCTTCTTCCATTTGCAGGGATTGCCCATGTTGCTTACATCCCATTTCAGGGAAAAATAATCGGCCTTTCAAAATTAGTAAGACTTATAGATATCCTATCAAGAAGACTTCAGGTGCAGGAAAGGTTAACCAAACAAATTGCTGATTTAATCGAGAGGACATTGAAGCCTCAAGGAGTGATGGTTGTTATCGAAGCTGAACATCTCTGTCTTTCCATGCGGGGCGTGAAAAAGCCAAAATCTATAACCGTAACATCTGCAGTAAGAGGATTGTTCAGAAAGAACGCCTCTACAAGGAGCGAAGCCCTTTCATTGATGAAATTGAATGAATCGAGAATATAAAAAATGGGTAAGACTTTTTATGTAACTACTCCAATTTATTATGTAAATGATGTACCTCACATTGGTCATGCCTACACAACTATTATCGCTGATACGATAGCCAGGTTTAAAAAATTGATGGGCTATGAGGTTTTTTTTCTCACCGGCACGGATGAACATGGTCAGAAGGTTGAAAAAGCTGCGAGATCTCAGGGTATGGAGCCAAAGGAGTTAGCCGACAAAGTTGTGGAAAGGTTTAAGGCTCTATGGAAAAAATTAAATATCAAATATGATTATTTTATAAGAACAACTGAAAAAAATCACGAGGAGGGAGTGAAAAAAATATTTTCTTTCCTGATGAAAAAGGGAGATATCTATAAAGGTGGTTATTCGGGCTGGTATTGTATTTCCGATGAATCTTTTCTGCCAGAAAGTGCAGAGTTCAGCAGTAATGGAAAAAAGATATGTCCAGATTGTGGAAGGGAGTCAGAGATTGTTTCCGAGGAATGCTATTTTTTCAGACTTTCAAAATACAGGGATAAATTGTTAAAATTTTATGAAGAAAATCCTGAATTCATTCAGCCCTCATCAAGAAGAAATGAAGTCATCTCTTTTGTGAAAGCAGGATTGAAAGACCTGAGTGTTACAAGAGCAACTGTCAGATGGGGAATACCTGTCCCTGGGGATCCTTCTCAAACAATATATGTATGGTTCGATGCATTAATTAATTATCTCACTGGAATTGGGTATGGCTGGGACGGAGAAAAATTTAACAAGTTCTGGCCAGCGGATATCCATTTAATTGGGAAAGATATACTCAGGTTTCATGCCATATACTGGCCTGCATTTTTAATAGCAGCTGAAATACCTCTTCCAAAAACAGTTTTTGGCCATGGGTGGTGGCTTAAAGATGAAACAAAAATGTCAAAATCAAAAGGAAATGTGCTTGACCCATACACTCTCCTAAATGCTTTTGGGTCTGATAGCATCAGATACTTTCTTTTAAGGGAAATACCGATAGGACTTGATGGAAATTTTTCCCATGAAGGATTAATAAATCGTATAAATTCAGACCTAGCAAATGATCTGGGAAATCTCCTGAACAGAATTCTTGTAATGGCAAAAAAATATTTCCACAGCGTTATAGATACAATTGGTGAAGAAAACAATTTAGACTCCAGTTTAAGAAGAAGTTTTGAGAAAACAAAAAAATTAGTAACTGAAGAATTTGAAAAATATTCAATAAGTAAAGGACTTGAAGTAATCTGGGAATTTATCTATGAAATCAATAAATATTTAGACCAAGCAAGGCCATGGAGTCTCTCTGAGAAAGAAAAAAAAAGTGGAAGACTTGGAAGGATTCTCTTCCAGGGACTTGAATCCATAAGACTGATAACACCATTTCTTTTCCCTGTTATGTCTGGGTCAGCAGAAAAAATATGGAATGTCTTTTTTCCTGAAACAAACATTGAAAATTTAAATTTAACTGAAATTGAATGGAAAGAAAGAAAATCATTAAAGGTTCAGGAGCCATTTCAATTGTTTCCAAGAATAGATTCAAAAGAGTTTTTCTCTGAATAAATAGTGTGCTGTACCATATAAATATCTTCGGACAGGAACAATTTCTCCTAAAGCACACTGAAGGAGCATGGGGAAGGAACTCCCCTATGTCTGGGGGTGCTCAGCGAAGCGTCCAGGGAGAGGCTTTCTCCCATAGGGAAAGGTTGTGACACAAATAAATAACAAAGACAATTTTGAGTGTCACAACAATAAAGGAGGAGGCAAATGATAACAATAGATGAATTTAAAAGAATAGAAATGGTTGTGGGCGAGGTAAAAAATGCAGAAAGAGTTCTTGGAACAGAGAAACTCTTAAAATTAGAAGTCGACATAGGAACAGAAACAAGGAACATGGTGGCTGGAATTGCTCAGGAATATTCAGCGGAAGAACTTATTGGGAAAAAAATAATCGTTTTAAAAAACCTTCAGCCAGCTACTATAAGAGGAATTGAATCAAACGGGATGCTCCTGGCAGCAGATGTGAAAGGAAAAGCTGTACTTCCTTTTTTTACTCAAAATGTTCCCAATGGAGCAAAGGTAAGATAAATAATCTTAAATTTTTACCTAATACAAACGCATTGAATAAATTGTAGGGCAACCCTTACAGTTATTTCATATGATTAGTACTCTTTACTTGTTAATATCTTTAGTTATAATTCTTTCTCAGGAGGTTTTGATGGAAAGAGACCAGAAGAATGAGAGAATAGAGAGGTTGATGAGTAAAGGGTTAGA
>JBFLYD010000058.1 GCA_040756905.1 Acidobacteriota bacterium | reverse complement strand
AAGTATATATCAATTATTGAAGCACATAAGAAGGTGCAATGTGGTTAGTACAGGAATGCCAGAATACGGTTCTTTTAGTGAATATAAGCATGGGTACTTATCAGGTGAGCTTATTTTAGGGTTGCTTTTCGCAAGGCTAAAGCCTTGCCCTACATGTAAAAATATTTTGTGCGTTTGTATTAGTGTGCTGTCCCCATAAATATCTTCGCAGGCAGACGGTCTCTCTTACAGCACACTGAAGGGGTATGGGGAAGGTATCTTCCCCATGTCTGGGAGGTGCTCAGCGAAGCGTCTAAGGAGATCTTTCTCCCATAGGGAAAGTGTCGTGTCACAGAAGAGTATAACAAAGAGATATTTAAGTGACACGACACTAAAAGGGACGAACATAGAGAGGAGCTACTTCTCTTTCGCCTTTTACTTTTCTGAAAATTTCCCTGAAATTTCCGCCTAATATTTTTCCGATATCATCTCTTGTATATTTGTTCTCAAGCATTATTAATGTTAAATCCAAAAGGGACTTAAGATAATCATCGCAGCTTGAATATTTTGAAAAAATCAAGATATTATCTATTCCGATTTCTTTCTTTATGTTATCAATCCTATGAAAAGCAATGTTTGCTGGTATATCAAATCCTATAGAGATTCCTACAGCCCATCCTTTTTCCTTTATTAACCTGAGAAAATCTTTATCAAGATTCTCATCGGTAAGAATTATCCCTGGTTTTGAAGAAGATTCCACAAGGGACTTCATCTGAGATATTATCTGCTTAGTTCCTATTATTAAAATTCCCTCCTCATTAAATATCTTTAAAAGCTTCTTTCCTTTCTCTGAAATACTCTCTTCTAAGAAAAACGGAGGTTTTCCTTCAAAAAATATGTAATCCATTCCAACTTTTCCGAAAATTCTCGCCCATTCCATATCCTCAACAAATGGCTTCGTATCTGTCAATCCCAGTATAAAAGTTAATTTATTTCCTCTTGGATTTGTAATCAGGTCAGAAGAAGACTTAATCAGAGATACTTTTTTCATTTCTTTTATTTCCTGAGACAAAGAAACAACCTGTTTTAAAATTGTTTCAATCTTCATGTCTTCACCGTAATCTATATAAAAAGGAGTTATAAACTGAAGGTCCACATCGAATTCTTTTTTAATAGCAATTTTATCGTATTCTCTCTTTTCAATTGGATTTATATTTAACAAAGGAGAATACTTAACAATGTACCTTTCTTCTCTTTTCGTTTTAATTAAATTTTCATCATGATTTGCAACAACTAAAGTTGCGTTATAGACTAATTTTCCTGTCTTCTCCAGTATTACTGGATCGATGATGTCCCACTCATCTCTTGGCTTATGGTATTTATAATGTCTCCCATCTGTCATGATGGCGTAAGCTGGTATTCCTTTCATGATAAAGTATGTCTGATCTGAACCGCCAGGGCCTCCTCTTCCAGAAACAGCGTAATCGAGTATTTCTTTGGGTAAGGACTTTTCAATCAAATTCCAAACCTCAGGACTGTAATATTCTCCCCTGAAATTTACTTTCCCAGTTCCATGCCCGACCATATCCATGTTAAAATATGCGACTGTTTTTTCCATAGGAAAGAGTGGATGCTCTGTATAATATTTTGAACCTAAAAGACCCTGCTCTTCAGCTGCCCACAATGCAAAAATCACGGTTCTCTTTGGCTTTATACCAGCTTGTTTCATTTCCCTTGCAATTTCCATGCATACTGCAGTGCCAGAGGCATTGTCATTGGCACCATTGTATATATCTCCAAGAGGAGACTTTCCAAGGTGATCCATATGAGCTCCTACAATTACATATTCACTCTTCAATTTCGGGTCAATTCCTGATATTTTTCCAAGCACATTTTTAGTCTTTCTACCTTTGTCAAAAGTTGACTTACCAGAAACTTCTATCTTAACCCTGGTATCAAAAGAGTAAGGCTTGAAATTTTCACTTATCAGAGCAACAAGGTCTCTTAGATCATACTTTATGTATTTAAAAATAAAATTAGTTGCATTATCCTCAAGGCTACCTATAAAAAAATTCTTTCTGTATAATTCTTTTTTAACTGAAACTCTGAAGAACTGAGTTTGCTGTTCAGGATTCTTAAGAAATATTACACCTTTTGCTCCTTTTTTCTGGGCGGTCTCTATTTTTTTATTAACATTTTCGAAATCTTTCAATTCCTTCTCTTTTCCTTTCGGAATCCCGTATACTACAAGAACTAATTTTCCCTTTGGATCTATATCTCTATATTCATCAAATTTATTCTCCGGCGAGGAGATACCAAAACCCACAAATATTAATTTTGACTTGAATCTGCCAGACCCTGAAAATTTCGTTATATGCCAGTCTTCACCATAAATAAATTCTCTTTTTTCAAAGCCATTGTTTAGCACCATTTTTACATTCTTATCCACATTAAAATATTCAATGGTAAAAAATTGAAAATAAGAATTTTTCTCCCCGGCTCTTTCTATTCCCCATTTTTCAAACTGCTTTGCTATCCAATCAGCGGCTTTCTCAGCGCCTTTTTGGCCGCTCTTTCTTCCTTCAAATTTGTCAGAAGCTAAATGTTTGACATATTTAAGAGCTTTCTTACCATCTACATCTGAAAAGGCGGATGAGGTAGCTAAACAAAAAATCAAAATAAATGTGCTTAAAACTAAAATTGATTTTTTAAATCTCAGCTTCATCTCTCCTCCTTCAATGGTCTTCATATATTAAACCAATTTCAAAAAAGTTTCAAAAAATTAAAATTTTTATTTGACATTATGATAAACTTAAACGAAAATTTTTTTATGGAAAGAAGTATTTTAATAGAAGAAGAGAATAAAAAAATAAAATTGCTAAAATTTGTAATCGATGCATCCCTCTCTGAAATTTACCAATCAAAAAATCTAAATCTTATTGAAGCATATAGAATCTTTAAAAAGGCAAGAAAAATAGCCACGATTCTTTTCCCCGATTCAGAGCTCACTTTTGATTTAATTTACAAGAAGAAATTTTTCAGAGCAATAATGGAGAGATTCCCTTTAAGCTGATAGTAAATTCTCTTTTATGGAATCACCTTGTATATAACATCATTTTCTCTTACATGGTCATCAACTTTCAGAGCTACATTATCTCCAGGCTTTGCCTTCTGAATTGGTTTATGTTCAATCTGAAGAGAGGCGACTTTCTGAAAAAAGTCTGTGGTACGGCCCAATATATGAATTTCATCTCCAACTTCTAAAGTATCTTCAAGATCTAAAACTGCAACACTTATATTTGTGAAATAATGAGTAACCTTACCGATTCTTTTCTCTTCCATAATGCTACCTCCTCCTTACTTTTTTATTTATTTACCACAATAAATAAAATTAATCAAAAGGTTTATTATTCATGAGACCTTAACTCAGGAACATAAACTAAAATTCCAGCAGCAACTATAGCGCATAGAATTGCTCCGAGACAAACTGTTAGTGGAGCACCAATTAATTCCGCAATTATTCCAGCCTGAATGCTTCCGATGGGCATCATCCCAAAAAAAGTCAAAGTGTAAAGACTCATTACCCTTCCTCTTAGATTGTCTGGCACTATCGATTGGATTAACGAATTCGCACTTGCCATCTGAGTTATCATTGACCACCCTACACCAAATATAAATATCGAGGAAATTGTAAATGATTTTGAAATTGCGAAGAAAAAAAGAGTTATCGGAAGAACCAGGTTTCCAGCTGTAAGAAGAAGCCCTTTCTTTTTATAATCTCCCAGTGAAGCAAGACTCAATGCTCCTATCAAAGCGCCTATACCTGAAAATGCCATTAAAAATCCCAGTCCTGAAGCTCCTACCTGCAGGATATCTCTGGCAAAAACTGGCATGAGCATCATGTAGGATGTTCCAAAAACGCTAAAAGAGGCAACAAGAATTATTATGGAGATTATCAGTCTATTATTTTTTACATATTTAAAACCCTCTTTAAGGTTCTCCCATATCGAATCATGAGAATTGTTCGAGTTTATTTTAACACTATTAATCAAAAATAAACTCCAAATTACCGCAAGGAAACTGATTCCATTTATTATAAAGATTCCTGAAATTCCAATCACTGCCATCAAAATTCCTGCAAGGGCTGGGCCAATTATTCTTGCACTGTTGAACATTGTTGAATTTAATGCTATCGCGTTTGTAAGGTATTCTTTCGAAACAATCTCAGCAATAAAAGATTGTCTTGTGGGTGCATCTATTGCGTTTACTGTTCCAAGAAATGTAGCTAAGAAAAGAATATGCCAGACATTCACAGCTTTAGATATTGTTAAACCTGCTAAAATAAATGCCTGCACCATCGCAAATGTTTGAGTTGTGATAAGAAGATTTCTCTTTGAAAATCTATCTGCAAGAACACCTCCAAACAATGAAAAAAAGAGAACAGGAATAGAGCCAGCAAAACCTGCAAGACCTAAATAGAATGGAGAGTTTGTTAAAATTAAAACGAGCCATCCAAGGGCTACACTCTGCATCCATGAACCTGTCAGAGAAATTAGCTGACCAATCCAGTAAATCCTATAATCTCTGATTCTCAACGAACTGAAAGTAATGCTAAGCCATCTGTTTGCCATCCTTTCTGGACTTCCATTAACCTTCAATTCCATAATTTTTCTCTGTTTACTCTTTACCGTCCATTCTTCATTCTTTTTATCTCCATGTTCATAATTTTGCTCAATATTTTTCACAATCTTTTACTACGTACTTTTTGTCTTTTTTGATAATTGTATGTCCTTCTGTTTATAAAAGCGTTTTTTGGTTATCAATATCCCTTGGAAATTGCGAATTTACCTATGAATAATCTCAATCACTTTTTCAATAATCCCATTTACTTTGTCGGGTTTAAGGTTGCCGGCTCGATATAAGACAATGAGACTATCTGCTGTAAATATACGGTTAGGTCTCACATTGCTTGGTTGCTTCAGACTCCCTTGCACAAAATCATCATCATCAATTGGAACAGTATATTTATCCTTAATCGTTTGACTGGTTATCTGGCAAAGAATTAGGTCATCACCTTCCAACACTGAAATGACTAAAGCAGGCCGCCTTTTGGCTTGGGTTAAATCAGAGAAGGGAAAGGGAACAACAACGACATCGCCCTTCACAAATCTTGCCACGCCTCGTCCTCTTCTGGCCTCATCCAATCTTTTTTGAGAGAGGACTCACTTGCAATGGCAGTATCGATACGTTCCTTGATTCTCTTTGTTTTCAAAAAGTGAATAAAGTCCAATACTTCGTCAAGGAAGGATTCAGGAACTTGCTCAATCTCGCTTAGAAATAACTCTTTTTTACTCATAATCTTATCTCCCTAATTTCCTCATTTCAATATATCACAATGACTAATTCCTTGCAATTTCCCGAATTGATAGAAAAATACTAACATGAAATTAACTTCTTCACAAATAAACAGAAAATGGCTGGCGGAGGGAGAGGGATTCGAACCCCCGTCTCCCGGGCTACGAGAGAAGCGATTTTCAAGACCGCCGCCTTAAACCACTCGGCCATCCCTCCAAACTAAATAAATATTATAACTTAAAAGTTTAAAAAATTCATTTGACTTCTTGAATTCTAAGTGTTTAAATAAAAAGCATCAAAGGGGAAAGAAATGACCCTTAAGATTATTTGAAAAGAATAGTGAAAACCAAAGAGGAAATATGTCTATTAAGAATAAAATATATTTCGTTTTAGAAATAATGCCAATTATCACGATTTTAATTTCATGTAGCTCGAAAAGTGATAAAATCCCAAAAATAATCAGCTCTTCGCCAATATATCGAGATAATAATTACGTGTATTTAGAAAAATTATATAGTATCGATGTTACACAAATAAATTTATTTAGTAAGCAATATGAGTATCAGGGTTGCGTCGATTTTGATATGAACAATAATCTATACATTCTTGATAGATATGAAGGAACAATAACCGTATTTGACGAAAATGGGAAATTCGTGAATAAATTTGGAAGACGAGGGCAGGGGCCAAATGAATTTTTAGATGCAAATTTTACGGTTATTAGAAAGGATAAAATCTATGTATTTCAAGGGTTTTTTGAGCTAAAAATTGCCAATCTTCAAGGTGAATATATTTCTAAACATATTATCCAATTAATATATGATAACCCGCTAAAAATAATAGCCGTAGGTGATAAGTTTTATCTTCTTAAGGGGAAAACAGACCGCACCTTTACTAAATTAGAATTGATCTTAACCTCTTTGGAAGAAACTTTTTCTGGAGGAAAAGAGCTCTTTAGATACAAATATCCTCTTGGATTAAGTGGGCCTCCCTGCTGGGAATGGATATTAATATTAGATAGCGGTGAGTTTTATTTCCCTGAAGATAATCTTAATAAATATTCGATAATAAAGTATGATAAGTTAGGAAAACCGAGGCTGATATTCGGCAGGGAATATCAAATAGAAAAATACTCAGAAGAAGCAAGAGAAGAACTTTATTCAAAGCATAAGAAATCGATTGATATGGGAAAAACGAAATTTCCTCCAGCACCTCCCGTTCTTCGAACGATGTTTCAGGATTTGAGGGAGAATATATGGGTAATTTCAGGAGAAACATACGAAGATAATATGAATCCAAATTATGAAAATTCTGTTGATATTTTTAATAAAAAAGGAGAATGGTTGTACTTTTTTAAATCCAAAAATATTTCTAAGAACTGCTTTTATAAAGATGGGAAAATATATAAAGTCTTGCCTATAGACCCTGAAACATATGCTCAGTATATTGAGGTATATAAAATAAAATATTTGAATAGTCAATAAATTGAGACTGCTCAACGCTTGCAAGTAATGATATATCATATAATTACAACTGCCAATTTTTTAACTTACCCCCCATTTTTGGCCGAAAAATACCCCAAATAGCTCATTTCGGGCAAAAGTTACCTCACTATTCATAAAAAATTCCCCCACTATTTCGGTATTATTTTCTATTTACGTTTAAAAGGCATATTTTATGAATCAGAGGAAAAAGAAAATGAGAAAAAATATGAGGTACAAGGGGGTGTGTATGAACTTGTGCATGGGCTGGCGATTAGACTTTATAATCAATGCTATATTCATGCTTTTGCGTTTGGAAAATTAAGCATTGAAAAAAAGAAGTGGTATTGTGCTCATACTAAAAGATCAAAAGAAGATTTATTAAAAATGTATTGTAAACTTTTAGAAAAAAATCCGGAAGGACTTAATTATCTTAGAGAGTATAAATTGACATGATTTAAATTTTTATATAAGGAGGTTTAAATGTGGAGGATTGAAGGAGAAGACTTTGGAGGGACAGTTGCACTTGAAGGGAGTGGTTGTGCATGTATTTGCAGTACGGGAAGCGCTAACACGGATACCGATGCGTATGGCGGTTGCGGTTGTCAATGTAGTTATGGGACTCAGAACGCTATTGCAAATTTTGAGTTGGCCTTTAGTTACATGTTCTAGTGGTAAAGTAGGTATGGGATCTTTCCCCATACCTACCATTCCTATTTTCAAATGTGAAATAATTTATAAAAAAAATTATAATTATATTTAAGGAAGAAGGAAAAGAGAAGTTAAAGTGATAAAGAGTAGAAGATTAAAAAAATACTATTTCTTGTTTGTGGTTTTCACTGTTAACCATTTTATTTATTCATCTCCAAAAAATGTTCATATTTCATTGACAGAGATAAATGAATGTGAAGGTAAAATTAAAATAGATTTAATAAGAGTTTGGGGAGGAGAAGAAGATGATGAAGCAAAGTTCTTCAAAGAGCCAACAGATATAAAAATTAATAAAGATGGTCTATTTTATATAGTTGATTCAAAACAAAATAGAATTCAAGTCTTTGATTCAACTGGAACATTTATACAAACCATAGGAAGAAAGGGTCCCGGCCCAGGAGAATTTTTAAAACCTTATGTTTTATCAATAGACGGGAAAAATCGCCTTATAGTTTCAGACATATTTAACCGTAGGATTCAAATTTTAGATGATAAAGGCAAATATTTAAACAGCTTTAAAACAAAATCGTCTGTTTATTCGATTGACGTAACTCAGAAGGGAGAAATAACAGCATTAGAGAAAATGGGGAAAAATTACAATGATTCTCATATAGTTTTATATGATTTCCAAGGGAAAATGATAAGAGAGATAGGGAAATTTGTTTTCAGGATAAATTCTCATAGTGATTGGGATTCTGTATTTTTCAGTACGGATGATTCAGACAATTTTTATGTATCATACCAAGGAACCCCTTTGCTTCGAAAATACGCATATTCCGGCGAACATATAATGGATATAACTTATGAAATGCCTTTTAAGGTTTACCACAAGATTAGGCCGTTAGCGAATAGCAAAGATATTGAGATAATTGCAGAAAAAACTGAAATTTTGGTATATGGGTTATCCCTTGACGATTATGGAAGGATATACCTTGTTTTGAAAACGAGACCTTTAAAAGAGAAAGAGAAAAAAATCTACGAGAAAGTGGTAGTAGCTGCTGGAGGTGAGTTCTTCGAGTTAGATTCAAAAAAGGAAATTGAATCAGATCATACCGATCTTTTCAGGTTAGTTGTGTTTAATAAGCTGGGTAAAGTTGTGGCTTCAAAGAGACTTGATGTTTTTTGCGATAATATTTATGTTCATAAGGATAGATTGTTTATTCTGGATTCCAATGTAGGGATGAAAATTTATGAATACAGAATTGGTTTTTAACTTTTGGTATCAACATAAAATAAATTGATTATGAAAATTAGGGGTAGTGATTTGAGAAAAAATGAGCCGTTTGTAAAAAAATTTAGAATGAACAAAGGCTACTACATTTATGATGTAAATAGCAATGAAATTTTTAAGGTAGATGAAATTATCTTTGATATTGTTGATAAAATTTATAAAATGGATCTTGAATCAATAGTAAACAAATTTAAAAATAAATATGAAATATCTGATATTAAAAAAGCTACGAAATGATTATTAAATCAAAAGAGGATGTTCTGAAAGGAATTAATCTCATGATTAAACCAGGGGAGAAGGCTTTGATTCAAGGACCAAATGGCTCAGGGAAAAGCACAATAGTGAAGCTAATCCTTGGACTCTATAGAATAGAAAGGGGAAATATCTTTATAGATGGTCATGATATAAATACTCTCTCTCTTTCCTCTTTAAGGGAAAGAATCTCCTTTGTCTCCCAGAATGTATTTCTCTTTAATGACACAATCAAAAACAACATCCTCTACAGCAGACCTGATGCAAAGAATGAGGAAGTAGAAAAAGCAGCTAAATTAGCAGGAGCTTATGAATTTATAATGAATCTTGAGGATGGTTTTGACACAGTGATAGGAGAAACAGGAAAGAAACTTTCAGGAGGAGAGAGAAAGAAGTTATCAATTGCAAGGGCAGTCCTTAAGGACTCTGACATAATCATATTCGATGAGGCAACCTCAGAGCTTGATTTAGAGTCGGAGAGAAGGATTGAGGAGCTTATTGCTGAGAGATTCAAGGAGAGAACCTGTATCATAATCTCCCACAGGAAATGGGAAAGTAGCCCATTGGACAGGGTATATATCTTAAAAGATGGGAGATTTAATGATAACTAATTGTAAGTAGAGATGATAGTTCATTGTTTGCTGATTTTATCTACCCCATCCATATATGGTCTTAAAGCTTCTGGAATCAGGATGCTCCCATCTTTCTGCTGGAAATTCTCAAGGATAGCAGACACAGTTCTTCCTATTGCCAACCCTGAGCCATTTAAAGTATGGAGAAATTCTGGCTTTGAGCTGGAATCTCTTCTAAATCTTATGTTTGACCTTCTTGACTGAAAGCTTTCAAAATTGCTGCAGGATGAGATTTCCATATATTCATTCTTACTTGGCATCCATACTTCAATGTCATAAGTTTTTGAAGCTGCAAACCCTAAATCACCAGTGCATAAACTCACAACTCTATAGGGCAATTCTAATCTTTTAAGAATTTCTTCAGCATCTGAAAGAAGCCTTTCTAACTCTTCATAAGATTTCTCTGGCAGAGTAAATGTCATTAATTCAACCTTATTAAATTGATGCTGCCTTATAAGTCCTCTTACATCTTTTCCATATGACCCTGCTTCAGAGCGAAAACAGGGAGTATAAGCCACGTATCTTTTTGGTAATTCATCTACATTCAAAATCTCATCTCTGAATAGATTTGTAAGGGGAACTTCAGCTGTTGGGATTAAATAAAAATTATATCCTTCAATTTTAAATAAATCCTCCTTGAATTTCGGAAGATTGCCTGTTCCGATTAAACTATCCTCATTTGAGATAAAAGGAGGCAAAACTTCATAATATCCTCTTTCTTTTGTGTGAACATCGAGCATAAAATTTATGAGTGCCCTTTCCAATTTAGCCCCAAGACCGTAATATATAGAGAATCGGGATCCTGCAATTTTTGAGGCTCTCTCAAAATCAAGAATTCCAAGCTCTACCCCTAAATCCCAGTGCGGTTTTGGTTCAAAATCAAATTTCCGAATCTCCCCCACTCTTTTTATCTCAAGGTTATCTGAAGAATCATTTCCAACTGGAACTGAGTGATGGGGAATGTTGGGTAAATTTAACATTAAATCATTTAACAATAATTCTTTATCCTTCAGTTTATCTTCAAGTTCTTTAATTTCCTCCCTAATTTTTTTAACCATTCCTATTTTTCTCTCTGCTGATTCACCTGATTTTTTAAGGACCTCCACTTCTTTTGATATTTTATTTCTTTCTGCTCTTAGCTTTTCAATTCTTTGAAGAAGCTCTTTTCTTTCTCTATCCAGATTCTTGAATCCATTCAAATTAATCTTCTGACCTCTTAAGCTGAGCTTTTCCTCAGCTTCCTGTAAATTCTCCCTCAGCCAGTTAATATCTAACATTTTTAAAATTATACCACATAGTTCCTTATCACTGAATATTTTCTTGAATCGCTTCACTTTCATTCATAATTAAATACAAAAAATGGCTTAATGAGGCAGTGGATACTTTCAAAAATCTGGAAATAAATAGATTTTACTTATATTTTCTTTAGATTCTTGATTAATTTGAAGCTTCTTCTTATTTTTTCCCATTTTTCTATTTTAATTATAAAGATTTTTTTGGAAATTAGGGGCACTTCTAAATTTTCCTTCTGAAATATCTTATGTAATTTTACCATGTTTGTCTATATGGATAAAAAAACAGGTCACTTATAAATTTGATATGATGAGATTCACTTTAATCTTAAGGGTATAAAGTTGTAATATCATTAAAAATACGGGAAGTGTCCCAATTTAAAAAATTCGGATGTGTCCCTAATTAAAAAATTTAGGATTCAACTGAAAGGTCCAATAATTTTAACTTTTCTTTTAGTTTCTCATTTATAGCATCTAAATTATTCTCTTCAAACCGAAAAATTGAATTTTTTTTCATTACATCCTCTCCATATCTTTCCCTTACCACTTTTAAATATCCCTCGCAGATTAATTTTCCATCTGCTTTAGGGAGAATTGGAAAGATTTTTGACTCAAGAAAAAAATTTACATTTCCCGCTTTTTCTGAATCTATCCACCAGATTAAATTATTTACAGGATTGTATTCAGTCCATAACATAATCTCAATTCCAAATTGTTTTATTCTTCTTGAATTATCTACGCTGATAAAAATCTTACTCTCAACGGTTCCTGTTCTGTAAATTTTTATGGAAGAAAGAGCATTCCTGATATCCTTGATAGGAAGGAACCCTTCTTTTTTCTTTTTTGAAAAAAAGCCGAGTGAAAAACTCTTTCCATTTAAAATAAGGTATGCTTCAACCTGAAAATCTTCATAAGGGAATTGGAAACTGTAAGGAGCTACATAAAAATTTTTATTTACCTGTATTAAACTTGAATTTATTTCTTTATAATAACTACCAGCAAAAGTTCTAAATAGTTTAAGCCATCTGATCTTAATCTTTACATCATTAAAATCTTCGCCTGAAAGATTTTCTACAGTTCCATTAATTTCCGGAGTAATAGTTGCAGGTTTTGTACAGCCTATTGAGATAAAAATAGAGCTTAATATTAAAAAAATCACTTTCAATACTTTCATAGAAAATCGATTTTATTTCCTTTATAATAGTCTTTATTATACCAAATTGTAAGAGCATTAACATTTTTTTACTTCATTCAAGATTACTTCAGCAATTCTTAAAGATGCCGCAGGCTTTGCAATTTTTTCTACATTCTCTTTCATTCCTTTCAATCTATCTCTGTCTTTAAGAAGAGACTCAATCTTATACTTAATACTGCTAAGCTGATTTATTTTAATGCCAGTTCCTTCTTCAAGAAAATAGTCCACATTTCTTTCTTCCTGTCCAGGGTAGTTTTCGATAAAAACCATTGGTGCTCCCATTGAAATAGTTTCAGATGTAATTATTCCTCCTGATTTTGTTATAACTAAATCTGAAACAGACAGAATCTCATTCATATTTCCAACCATTCCATATATGA
Organism: Acidobacteriota bacterium; assembly: GCA_040756905.1. NCBI lineage: Bacteria > Pseudomonadati > Acidobacteriota > Acidobacteriota bacterium. The sequence continues at coordinate 74,839 of JBFLYD010000058.1, read as the reverse complement.
GTATTTTTCTCAGATATGGAAATTCTTTATCTTTAAAATATTCCTTAACTTTTCTCTTCAACTCTTCATCTTTTCCCACAAGTAAGATTAGCTGAAAATCTACTTCCAAAGAAGTTAAATACTTTAATATTTCCAGTATTCTTCTCATTCCCACAATTCCCATTATGAATGAGATAACAGGGCAATCAATCGAAAGTCCAAGTTTGTCCCTCACCTGCTCTCTGTTGATTGGTTCAAGAAATTTCATCCGAACAGGAATTCCAGAAACAATGATATTTTCTTGTCTCATTTTTAACCTATTTAAAAAATGCACCATCTCAATTTTTAACTGCTCGGTTGCAACAAAATAAAAATCAGTTCCTGGAGTTAGCCAGATACTGTGATTTCCATAATCCGTAACTACAACGCCAGTTTTAAACTGCAATTTATCTCTTTCTTTTATGTCCTGAACTATCTTTGAGGGAAGGAAATGGGTAAAAATAAATGCATCTGGATTAATTTCTTTTATATAGCTTATAAACCTCCTTGCCAAGATTCTCATTACCAACCTTGAAAATTTATTAGATTCTGAAACAAATGATACATCCTCTTTTCTTGAATAGAGAAAACCCCATAGATATTTTGCTCTATTTGCAAGAAAAAGATATCCTGAGGCATAGAAAAATTTGAATAATTTAGAAGTGAAATTAAGAATATCGATAACTTCTATTTTAACAGATGGATCTAATTTTATAAGAGCTTCTTTTATAGCCTCAGCAACAGCTTTATGCCCTCCGCCTGCAGATGCATATGAAACAATTATCTTCTTATTCGTATCTGAGGGCATCTATAGGGTTCAAAGAAGAAGCCTTTTTCGCAGGATAGAATCCGAAAAATATTCCCACTCCAGAGGAGAAAAGAAAAGCCAGTAATATTGCCTGGGAAGAAATTAGGGTGGGCCATTTTGCAAAATATGATATCATCTCTGAAGAAAAGATACCGACAATCATCCCTATTATCCCCCCGATTAAAGAAAGAACCACAGATTCAATTAAAAACTGGACTAAAATGTCCCTTTCTTTTGCTCCTACCGCCATTCTTATTCCTATCTCCCTTGTTCTTTCAGTTACTGAGACAAGCATTATGTTCATTATTCCAATTCCGCCAACAAGAAGAGAAATGGAAGCGATACTTCCGAGCAATATTGTCATTATTCTTGTCGTTGATTCAGCAGCTTCTGAAATTTCTGTCTGAGACATTATCGTAAAATCATCGTCCTGGCTTGGAAGAAGTTTGTGCCTTTTTCGCAACACTTGCCTTATCTCCTCCTTAGCATCATTCATCATATCTTTGGAAATTACTGAAAGATGTATTGTATTAATATTGGTTATTCCCATCATTTTCCTCTGGACAGTATAAAGAGGAGCAAAAATAACATCATCCTGATCCCTCCATCCTCCGCTTTGACCCTTTGAAGCCAGGGCTCCTATTACTGTAAAAGGAAGTTTTTTTATCCTTATTATCTTCCCAATAGGGTCCTCGTTTCCAAATAATTTTTCATAAACAGTCTTTCCTATCACACATACCTTGGTTTGACCATGGACATCCTGCATTGTAAAAGATCTTCCTGATACAAGAGGCCATTCCCTTATGTAGAAGAAATCAGGATAAACTCCTTCCACTCCTGTAGCCCAGTTCATATTGCCATATACAACCTGAGCTCCTGTTCTGACTGTGGGAGAAGCCATAGAGATTGATTTAGATTCTTCAAGGAGAGCTTTGACATCATCTTCCTTTAAAGATATAACTGTTCCCATTCCTCCTCTAACTCCTCCTCTGTGGAAAGACCCTGGAAATACTATTAAAAGATTGCTTCCCATTTTTCTGATGTTTTCCTGAACAGAGGCGTTTGCTCCCTGGCCGATGGAAATCATTGCTATCACTGCAGCAACTCCGATTATTATCCCTAACATTGTTAAAAAAGTTCTCATCTTATTTTTTCTCAATGACCGAAACGCAACTTTTATAATATTATAAATGTTCATAATCTCCTCCATTATCTTTATCCATGAGATTTTTTTTGACCTGCATCAATTCTGACTCTGCATTCTTTTCATTCGAATTTAAAACATCTCCGATAATCTTCCCATCTCTGAGCGAAACCATCCTTTTCGAAAAACTTGCGATATCCCTTTCATGGGTGATTATGATAATTGTTCTTCCCTCTTCATTAAGCTTCTGGAATATGTTCATTATCTCTAAACTTGATACACTATCAAGGTTTCCCGTTGGCTCATCAGCTAAAATAATTCTTGGGTCATTAACTATAGCTCTTGCAATGGCAACCCTTTGCTGTTCACCTCCAGAAAGTTGAGCGTTTGTATGCTTTTCCCTTCCTTTAAGCCCAACGCTTTCCAGAGCTTCGTAAGCCCTTTTTCTTCTTTCTTTTGCCGAAGTATTATTGTAAAGAAGTGGCAATTCTACATTTTCAATGGCTGATGTTCTCGAAAGAAGGTTAAAATTCTGAAATACTAAACCCACTTTTTTATTCCTTATCTTTGCAAGCTCATTTCTTCTCATTTTTGAAACATCCTGGTCTTCTAAAAAATATTTCCCCGCAGTTGGAACATCCATGCAACTGATAATATTCAACAAAGTAGATTTTCCTGAGCCTGATGGACCCATTATTGATATAAATTCTTCATTTTCGACTTCAAGAGTCAGTCCCCTAAGGGCTGGAATCTGTACCTCACCCATTTTATAAATTTTAAAAATATTTTCAACATAAATTATCCTCTCCATTTTACTTTACCTGCTTTCTCATTAACGGAACATTCTGAACATAGGAGGGCCTCCCGGAGCCTGGCGCTGAGTGGAGCTCGATTCCTGACCTGAATATCCAATAACTACTTCATCATTTTCTTTTATATTTCCCTCTACTATCTCCACAAAAAACCCATCTGTTATTCCTGTTTTTACCATGAAAGGTTCAAGTTTTCCGCGATCTTTCTCCACATATATCTTTGCTATATTGACTGCTCTCCTTCCAGAACCTTCTGAACCCTCTCTTCTCTCTCTCATTCTTCTCATTATCTCTTCTCTTCTTTCAGGAGGAAGATTCTGGATAAACTCTCTAAATCTTTCACTTCTCTGGCCCATTTCAGAAGGTCTTCCCTCCATGCTTTGTGGCATACTTTGAGGAGATTCGGTAGATGGTCTTTCAGGTTCCTTTACAGGTAATACATCCTCGGGCTTAGGATTAAAAACCACAGCACTTCTTGGAACTTTTAAAACATTATATCTCTCGTCAATTACAACTGTTACATTAGCTGTCATCCCGGGTCTCAACTTCATCTGAAGATTCTCCACATCGATAACCACAGTGTATGTAACAACATTCTGTGCTATTATTGGTTCAAGCCTTATTTGAGAAACAACTCCTCTAAATTTTTCTTCAGGAAACGCATCCACTGTAAAAATAGCATTCTGTCTTTCTTTAACTTTTCCAATGTCAGCTTCATCTATCGATGCTTCAACCTTCATCTTTTTTAAATCTTCAGCGATTAAAAAGAGGGTGGGAGTCTGAAAGCTTGCTGCCACAGTCTGTCCCATATCCACATTCCGTGCTATTACAATTCCATCCACAGGAGATCTTATTGTAGCATATCTTAAATTTGTCTCAGCTCTTTCAAGGTTTGCCTCGCTCTGTTTTAAAGTTGCTTTCGCAGATTCGTATGATGTTTCTGCTTTTATCAACTCAGCCTCAGGAACTAAATTCTGCTTGAACAATTCGAGTGTTCTTTCATAATTTTTTTTAAGCTCATCAAGGGATACCTTTGCTTTATAAAGATTTGCTTCAGCCTCCGCCACCTGAGCTTTAAGAAAAGTCTGGTCAAGCTGGGCAATTACCTGGTCTTTTTTTACGCTTGAATTATAATCAACAAATATTTTTTCGATTATACCTGAAACCTGTGTCCCTACCTGAACAGTGTTCAAAGCGCTTAAATTTCCTGTGGCTGTTACAACAATTGAAATATCTCCACGCTCAACTTTCGCAGTTTTGAACTTAGGTTCATTCTTCTTGTTCTTATATCTATAAAAAACCACAGCACCTGCTATAATTACTATCAGAATCCCGATAATTAGTATTCTCCTTTTCATAAAATCCTCCTTTCTATTATACGCTCTTTCCCAAAATTTTGTTCATTTTTTATCACCTAAAGAAGAGGGAGAAGTTCATTATTCATTTAAAAAGCTCAGGCCTTTCAAAAGAGGGGGAAAATTTTTCCAGGGTTTAATATACCATTGGGGTCGAATACTTTTTTGATCTTTTTCATAATTTCTATTTCTAAGGGAGAAAGCTGTAAATTAATGAAACGGGATTTTGTAATTCCTATACCATGCTCTCCTGAGATAACCCCACCTAATTTTATAACTTCATTAAATAATTCATTTATTGCTTTTTCCACATTTTCAACTTCTTCTGGGTTTGAATCATCAATCATAAAATTTGTATGAATATTCCCATCACCAGCATGACCAAACGAAATCGTCAGTATTTTATATTTCTTTCCTATCTCATTAATTATTTCCAGAATCTCTGGAATTTTCATTCTTGGGACTACTATATCCTGGTTGTATTTTTTTGGCTTTGCCATATTAATGGCAGAAGACACATTTTTTCTGAATATCCAGATATCCTCTTCTTCTTTCTTGTCTTTTGGAATTTTTACTTCCAATGGCGAATATCTTTCCGAGACTGCCAATATTTTTTCTTTAATCTTTTCAATCGCTTCTAATTCTCCGTCTATTTCTGTCAGTATAAACGCTTTAATCTTTTCATCCACTTTTATGTTTAAATATTGAGATGAATACTTAATTGAAAGTTCGTCCATAAACTCAAGGGATGAAGGAAATACTTTCTCTCTTATTATTTCTGAAATGAAATTTGCGGCTTTTATGTATGAATCAAATCCAAACCTTAAAGTTGTTCGGTTGGGAGGAAGAGGAACGAGCCTTAAAATAATTTCTGTTACTATTGCTAAAGTCCCTTCAGAGCCTATCAGAAGGTGTGTAAGGTCATAACCAACCACATTTTTAATCGTCGAGGAACCGGTCTTTATTATCTCTCCATCTGGCAAAACAGCTTTTGTGCCAAGAACATAATTTCTTGTTACTCCATACCTAAAACATCTTGGCCCCCCTGCATTTTCCGCTAAATTTCCTCCAATCGTTGACTTATCAAGACTTGCAGGGTCTGGCGGATAACATAACCCATATTTTTCAACCTCTTTGTGAAAATGCTCTGTAATAACTCCTGGCTCAACTACTCCAATCAAATTTTCTGGGTCTATGCTTAATATTCGATTCATCTTCTCAAGAGAAAGGATTACTCCTCCTCTAACAGCAATAGCTCCTCCGCTGTATCCTGTTCCAGCTCCCCTTGGAGTAACAGGAATTTTTTCTCTGTTCGCTATCTTCATCAGCATAGAAATTTCCTCTGTAGATGATGGAAAAACTACCAAATCTGGGATGAAACTTATTTTGGTCTCATCAGATGAATATTTTTGAAGGGTTAACTCATCATTTAGACATCTCTCTTCCCCGAATATTTTTTTTATTTCATCAATATTCTCTCTGGATATCAATAAATTTCTCCTTGGATACTTTATATTTCTCTTTCATTTTTTCCTCGACAATCTCAGGCACAAGTTCATTCACACAGCCTCCATAATAAAAAATCTCTTTAATAAGTCTTGAGCTTAAAAATGAATATTTCACATTGGGAACCATAAAAAATGTCTCAACCTCTGGATCCAGTTTTCTGTTCATCAATGCCATCTGAAGTTCATACTCAAAATCAGATACAGCTCGTAAGCCTCTTATAACAATTTTTATCTCCTTTTTTTTCATAAATTCTACAAGAAGACCGCTGAACGACTCTACCTTAATTTTACTCTCTTCCCTAAATATCTCTTTTATCATCGAAATTCTCTCTTCAATGCTAAAAAGGGAAGTCTTTTCGGGATTCTCAAGAATTGCAATTAGGATTTCATCAAATATCTCAATGCCTCTCATGACAATATCCACATGCCCATTCGTTATCGGGTCAAAAGAACCTGGAAAAACAGCCTTTATTTTCATTCATTCCTCCAACCATTTCTAATGAAACCCATAAATTAAGTAAAGTTTTGTAGCCGCTAATGATTTGGGCAGTAAAATATTGATATAATATCTCGCATCACAAAACTTTACTTCCTCCTTCAATTATCAATTTTTCAGTTTAAATATTATCACATAACTCTTATCAATCTCAATTTTACTAAATAATTTTTTAAAGCTTGAAAATTAAATGATAATAAAAATAAAATAAAAGCAGTGAAAAAAAGGTATTTTTCATTCAATGAACATCTCAAAAAGGTTTTTAACACAAGGGTTCATAAAATTCCTGTAGATGCTGGATTTTACTGCCCGAACAAAGACGGAACTTTCTCATCAAAGGGATGCATTTTCTGCGATGAGTATGGATCTGGTCCCATAAATAAAAAAAACGTATCAATAACAGATCAGATTATTCAAGGAATAGAGGCAAAAAAGAGAAGATTTGGTGCTGAAAAATTTATAGTATATTTTCAATCTCACACAAACACATATACATCAAGGGAAATTTTAGCAAAATATATAGATGAAGCATTAAAAATAAAAAATGTTGTGGGAATTTCAATAGGAACAAGACCCGACTGTCTGCCGGATGAAATATTCGACCTCCTCGATGAAATTTCAAAAAAAACATATTTCTGGCTTGAACTCGGGCTCCAATCAATTCACCTGAGAAGTTTAAAATCTCTAAATAGAAACCATAATTTTTCAGATTTTCTAAAAAGTTATCTTGAAGCAAAGAAGAGAAACATAAGAGTTTGCGTTCATGTAATCTTGGGAATCCCAGGGGAAGAGAAAGAGGAAACATTAGAAACTGCGAGAGTCTTAAACTTACTTAAAACTGATGGAATAAAAATTCATCCCCTTCATGTATTGAAAAATACAGAACTTGAAAAGCTCTACACCAATAATGAGGTAAAATTGCTTGGAAAAGAAGAATATGTCAGCCTTGTCTGTGACTTTATTGAATATCTTTATCCTGAAACTGTTATACAAAGGCTCACTGGAGAAAGGGAAAAAGAATTGTTTGTTGCCCCTGAATGGCTTTTAAATAAAAGCGAAATCTTGAATTCTATAGACAATGAACTGGCAAGGAGGAATTCTTATCAGGGATGCCGAAATATCGGTAAAATTTAAAAAAACACTTGACAACCCCATTTTTTTGTTTAAAAATAAAGGAAAATTTAAAAAGGAGGTAATAAATGACTAAAGCAGATTTGGTTGCAAAGATGGCAAAGGATTCTGGGATAACAAAGGCTCAATCCACCAAAGCACTTGAAACCGTGCTTTCTACAATTCAGAGTTCATTAAAAACAGGAAAGAAAGTTACATTTGTTGGATTTGGAACATTCACGACTGTCGAAAGAAAGGCAAGAAAGGGAAGAAATCCCAAAACAGGTGAAGAGCTAAGAATACCCAAGAAGAAAGTTCCCAAATTCATCCCAGGGAAAAAGCTAAGAGAAGCTGTAAGGTAATTCTAACAGAACCAAAAACTTAAAGTTGAAAAAAGGCAGCTGCAAAGGCTGCCTTTTTTATTGACTATTTTCAATATTTTATATAATATAAGTTTTTTCCAGGCGCGTAGCTCAGGGGTAGAGCGCTACCTTGACACGGTAGAGGTCAGCGGTTCGAGACCGCTCGCGCCTAAGAAAAAATGGAACGAAATTAATTTAATTGAAATAGATGAAAAAAACAATAGAATATGGATTTAGAAACTTTAAGACATAGCGCATCCCACCTGCTTGCTCAAGCAGTTCTGGATATATTTCCTGAGGTAAAATTAGGAATAGGACCTCCTACAGAAACAGGCTTTTTCTATGAATTTGAAAGAGAAAAGCCCTTTACACCCGAAGATCTTGAGAAGATAGAAATGAGAATGAAAAATTTAGCTCAACAGAATATTCCTATCGAAAAAATCTCTCTTCCAAAAGATGAAGTAATTAAGTTGTTTTCAGAAAAAAATCAGGATCTGAAAGTTGAATTAATAATTGAAAAAGGAGATGAAATGGTTAGTCTCTATAAACAGGGCAATTTCATAGATTTCTGTTTGGGGCCCCATGTTCCATCCACAAATTTTATAAAATATTTTAAATTGCTCTATGTTTCTGGCTCTTACTGGAAGGGAGACGAAAAAGGAAGAAAACTCCAGAGAATATATGGAACCGCATTCTTAGATAAAAAAAGCCTCGAGGAGCATTTACATTTCTTAGAAGAGGCAAAAAAGAGAGACCACAGGAGAGTCGGAAAAGACCTTGATCTCTTCAGCGTTCGGGATGAAATAGGTCCTGGCCTGATTCTCTGGCATCCAAAAGGCTCAATTGTAAGAAAAATAATAGAGGATTTCTGGAGAGAAGAACATCTAAATAACGGGTATGAACTGCTTTTTACTCCTCACATAGCAAGGTTAGAACTATGGAATACAAGCGGCCATCTTGAATACTACTGGGAAAACATGTACCCGGAAATGAAACTTGAATCAGATGAATATGAATTAAAGCCAATGAACTGTCCTTTTCATATCCAGGTTTACAACTCTAAATTAAGAAGCTACAGAGAATTGCCCCTGAGATGGGCTGAGCTTGGAACTGTATATAGATATGAAAGAAGCGGAGTCCTCCATGGATTAATGAGAGTTCGAGGATTCACCCAGGATGATGCCCATCTATTCATGAGAGAAGACCAGTTAGAAGATGAGATTGAGAAACTCCTTGTTTTTAATCTTAACTATTTGAAAGCATTTAGTTTCCAAGATTTTGAGATTTATCTTTCAACAAGACCTGACAGATTTGTCGGAGAAATTAAAGAATGGGAGAAATTTACTCAAATTTTAAAAAATTCTCTTGAGAAATTAAACATTAAATATCGGATTGATTTAGGAGCAGGTGTTTTCTACGGCCCTAAAATCGATATCAAGATTAAAGATGTTTTGGGAAGATCATGGCAATGCTCTACCATTCAGGTTGATTTTAATCTTCCCATAAGATTTGACCTTACATACATAGGAGAGGATGGAAAACAAAATAGAGTTATAATGATACACAGGGCAATAATGGGGTCTTTGGAAAGATTCTTTGGGATTCTTATTGAACATTATGGAGGGAGTTTTCCTCTATGGCTTTCACCTTACCAAGTAGAGATAATTCCAGTTTCTGAAAAATCACTTTCTTATGCAAAAAAAATTAAAGAGAGATTTCAAAAAGAAAAAATAAGAATTAGTCTTTCAGAAAGGTCTGAAAAAGTTGGTTATAAAATCAGGGAGGCTGAAACCGAAAAGATTCCCATCATGATTATAGTAGGAGAAAAAGAAATGAAAAATAACACTGCTTCTTTAAGAATCCATAAAAAAGGAGATATCGGAAAATATAAGATTGATGAAATTATCAGATGGATTAAAAAATCTATTAAAAATAAAACATTAGATTTAGAATTTAGGAGGTGAGTCCCTGAATAAGAGAATCCATCGAATCAATGAGGAAATACGGGCAAAAGAGGTGAGATTAATCGATGAGAATAAAAATCAGATAGGGATAATGGAAACTTATAAAGCTTTAAACATCGCAAGGGAGAAAAACTTGGATCTTGTTGAAATAGCCCCTCAAGCAAATCCTCCTGTGTGCAGGATCATGAATTATGGGAAATATCTCTACGAGCTCCACAAAAGAGCCCATGAATCAAAGAAGCATCAAAAGCAGATTCAAATAAAGGAAATAAAATTCAGGCCGAAAATCAGCTCTCATGACTATCAATTTAAACTTAAACATATCATCAGATTCCTTGAGGAAGGGAATAAAGTAAAAGTGACTGTACTATTTAGAGGAAGAGAAAGATCAAGACCTGAATTTGGAAAAGTTTTAATAGATCGTGTCCTGGAGGACACCAAAGAAATTTCCTTACCTGAATATGACACAAGATTTGAAGGGTATCAAATGTACGTACTCCTCAGCCCAAAAAAACAAGGAGGTCTAAAACATGCAAAAAATAAAGACACACAGGGGAGCTAAAAAAAGATTCAAAATAACGGCGAAAGGAAAAATACTTCGAAGGAAAGCCTTTAAGAGCCATATTCTCACTAAAAAATCTACAAAAAGAAAGAGAAATCTGAAAAAAATAACTCAAGCTTCAAAAAGTGATAAAACAGAAATAAAGAAAATGCTTCCCTATGAATTTTAAAAGGAAAAGGAGGAAAAATGCCAAGAGTAAAGAGAGGGAGTAAGAGAAGGCAGAAAAGAAAAAAAATTCTTAAAATGGCAAAAGGTTATTATGGAGCCAAAAGAAAAAATTACAGGATTGCAAAAGAAGCAGTCGAGAGGTCATTGCTTTATGCATACAGGGATAGAAGAAGAAAAAAAAGAGATTTTAGAAGACTATGGATTATAAGAATAAATGCAGCTCTCAGAAAATACGGCATTTCTTATTCAAAATTTATTTCTGCATTGAAAAAAGAAAGTTTAGATTTAAATAGAAAAATTCTTGCAGACCTGGCTGTAAATGAACCTGAAACATTTGAAGAAATAATAAAAAAATTAAAAGCAATTTAGAAAATGCTTAATGAACTTGAAGAAAAAATTTCAAAGATTAAGACAGAGTTTGAAAAAAAATTAAAAATAATCAAAAGTGAAAAAGACCTTTCAGAACTTAAAGATTTGCTTTTAAGTAGAAAAAGGGGAGAAATTTCTCTTCTATTAAAAAAAATACCAGAACTTTCAGAAAAAGAAAGGCCTTTTGCTGGGAAATTATTGAATGAATTAAGAAATTCTGTTGAGCAAGAAATAAAAAAAGCCCATCAGAAAATTTTAGAAGAAATAGAGGCTGAAAAAAAGATAGAGTATTTTGATATAACTCTTCCAGGAAGGCCTTTTTACACTGGAAGCCCTCACCTAATAAGATTAATAGAAGAAGAAATAGAAGAAATATTTCTAAGAATGGGGTATTCGATTGAAGAAGGTCCTGAAATAGAATCAGACTGGTATAACTTTGAAGCTCTCAACATCCCTAAAGATCATCCAGCAAGAGATCAACAGGATACATTTTATATCGACGATGAAGTGCTCCTTAGAACCCATACTTCACCAGTGCAGATAAGAGTGATGGAAAAAAGAAAACCTCCAATAAAATCTATAATGCCTGGAAGGGTCTTCAGGAAAGATGAAGCAGATGCCTCTCATTCTCCCATGTTTTTTCAGGTAGAAGGTCTTGTGATTGACAAAGGTATTAATTTTGCCCATCTGAAGGGAACTCTTGAAATACTCATCAAAACACTATTTTCTAAAAATACAGAACTCAGGTTCAGACCAAGTTATTTCCCTTTTACAGAGCCATCGGCTGAGGTTGATATGAGATGTCCCCTCTGTAAAGAAATGGACAAAGAATGCAGATTATGTGGCGGAACAGGATGGATTGAGATTTTAGGTGCTGGCATGGTTCATCCTAAAGTTCTTGAGACATGCGGAATTGAGTGGGAAGTTTACACTGGCTTTGCTTTTGGACTCGGCGTAGAGAGAATTGCAATGATAAAGTTAGGGGTTCCAGACATGAGATATTTTTATGAAAATGATTTGAGATTCATAAAACAGTTCGAAAGATAAAATGAAAATAAGTTTGAACTGGATAAAAGAACTGGTGAATTTCACCACACCATTAGAAAAATTGGTTGAAGATTTATATATGAAAGGATTTCCTGGGGAAGAAGTTATAAAAAAAGAGGATGATATAATTCTTAACATCGAAGTTACTCCTAATAGACCCGATTGCTTAGGGCATATGGGAATCGCAAGGGAAATTTCAGCCATATACAATGTACCTCTAAAAAAAGTAAGAGCAACCTATCGAGAAATCGAAGAAGCCATTGAAAATGTGATAGATGTTAAAATCATCGATTATGATTTGTGTCCCCGATACTCCGGAATTCTGGTAAGAGATTTTAATGTTACAGAATCTCCTGTATGGCTAAAAAAAAGACTGGAATACCTCGGCGTAAGGTCGATAAATCTCGCTGTCGATCTAACCAACTATGTTCTTCTTCTTACAGGCCACCCGATCCATGCCTTTGATTTAGAAAAAATTGAAGAAAATAAAATTTTAGTAAGAAAAGCTAAGAATGGTGAAAAAATAATTACTCTGGATGGCGTAGAGAGAATCCTTGACAATGAAATACTTGTGATTGCAGATGGGAAAAAACCCTTAGCTATCGCAGGTATCATTGGCGGAGAAAACTCAGGAATCTCAGAAAATACAAAAAATATCTTTATAGAAAGCGCATATTTTAATCCAGTATCCATAAGAAGAACATCCAAAAAAATCAACCTTGCCACAGAGGCTTCCTATAGATTCGAGAGAGGAACTGATTGGGAATTTCCACCTGTTGCTGCAAGAATCTGTGGAAACCTCTTCTGGAAGTTTGGAGGAAAGATATCCAAAGGGGTCATAGATATTTACCCAGAAAGGATTCCAGAGAGGAAAGTGATTTTGAGAAAAGAAAAGCTTCAGGAGCTGACAGGGGTTTCAATACAGGATAAATTTGTTAAAAAAACTTTGACAAAACTTGGATTCAATGTCGTCAAAACTGGTAAAGGAAAATGGGATGTGACTATTCCTTCTCGAAGAAATGATGTTACTCATGAGGCTGATTTAATTGAAGAAGTTGCCAGATACTTTGGATACGAAAAAATTCCTTCAGAGTTGCCTGCTACAATCGAAAGTGAAATATACATAGGGAAAAGACGAAATAAGATAAAAAAAATCAGAGAAATTCTATTCAAGGAAGGTTATGATGAGGTCATCAATTTCAGCTTCATTAACCCTTGTAATGAAGACTTTTTAAAAGGAGAGCCAATTTTTCTCAAAAACCCCATTTCATCAAAATTTTCTCAGATGAGAAGGTCCCTAATCGCATCACTCCTTGAGAGTATTTCTTTAAACATGAGCAGAGGTATTGATGAGGTAAGGATTTTTGAAGTCGGAAATATCTACAGAAGAGAAAATGGAAAAATCATTGAAAAATTATCCCTGGGAGTTGCAGGCTCTGGTTTTATACATGGAAAAAGCTGGCTTGAAAAGGAAATGCTTTTTGATGTATTCCACTTAAAGGGGAGTATAAGTCATCTTTTAGAAAATTTGGGAATAAAATCAATTAAATTTAAAGAATTATCTGAAAACATCTATGAACAAGACTCCTGCCTTGAGATATTTATTTATAACGAGAAAGTCGGCTCCTTAGGAATTTTAAATGATTCTATTGCGAAAAAATTTCAAATAGAAAAAAAAGTCGTTTATTCAGAATTGGACCTTGATAGAATCCTTGATGAAGAACATAAATTTGAATTTGAACCAATCTCTCGATTTCCATCTATAACCAGGGATATCTCATTCATTGTGGATAGGAAAACCCCTTATTCAAAGATAGAAGAAACAATACTATCATTAAAAATTAAAGAACTTGAGAAATTCTATTTATGGGATATCTTCTCAGGGGGTAATGTTCCTCCAGAAAAAGTTAGTATGACTATGAGTTTTGTATACAGAAGCATCGATAGAACTCTTAAAGATGAAGAAGTAAATCTTTTACATATGGAATTAATAAAAAAATTAAAAGAAAAAATTGATATAAAACTTCGACAGAAAAGTCCGTGAAGAAAGGAGGAATAAATTTGACAATAGAGCAAGACAACATTAAAATGTTAGAAGGAAAAGTAATAAATTTAATTGAAAGTTTAAAAAAACTTAAGGAGGAAAATGAAAAATTGAAAGAAGAAATAAAAAATTTGAAAGAGGACAGAGAATTAATTAAATCCAAGATCGAATATATTTTAAATAAAATTGAGGAAATTGAAATTTGAATGACAAAATAATAAATTTAGAAATTGGAGGAAATCAATTTTCTATAAAACTAAAGGATTATTCGGAGGAAGAGATAAGAGAAATAGCAGAATATTTAGATTCTAAAATGAAACAAGTCGAATTAAATTCTGGGCTGATTGAGCCGTATAAATTAGCAATTCTAACCGCTTTACACATTACAGATGAACTTTTTCAACATAAAAAAAAGTTAGTTAAATATGATGAGGCTTTTAGAAGGATTGAAAAGTGGTTAGAGAGTTTGGAGGAAAAACAGAATTAAACAAATGAAAAAAAAGAATAAAATAAGATTTATTAAAATATATGATAAGAAAATTAAATTAAAAAAAATTTACCTAAATTTTCTTCTAAACTTTAATGCATCCCTCCCAACTTTCGACTCCTTCTAACTTCTAATAAGCCGTATTTAAAGGAGGAGATACATGAATTTAAATATAACATTAATTGCCATTGGAGGTTTAACCCTAATTTTTATGGGTTTATTTACATTCCTTCTATTGAAAACAAAATCTCTAAAGAAGGGACTTAAAAAAGCAGAGGAAGAAATTTCAGTCACAAAAGAAGAAGCAAGAAAAGAAGCTGAAAGAATTAAAAGAGAAGCAGAAATTGAAACGAAAGAAAAATTGATAAATTTGAAATCGGAATTTGAAAGACAGACAAGAGATAAAAGAAATAAATTGAATGAAATGGAAAGGAGGCTTCTCCATAAGGAGGAAACTCTGGAGAAAAAATCATTTGTGCTTGAATCGAGAGAAAGAGAGATTTCAAAAAGAGAAAGAGAGCTATATTCAAAGGAAAGAAGCATTGAAGATCAGAAGAAAAGATATGATGAATTAATCTCCCAGGAAATTAAAGAGCTGGAAAAAATTTCAGGTTTAACCCAGGAGGAAGCAAAAAAGCTTCTTATCTCAAAAATTGAGAGTGATGCCAGACATGAAGCCTCTCAAATCATAAAAAGTATAGAAGAAGAAATAAAAGAGACAGCAAATCTTCAGGCTAAGAAAATACTTTCCCTTGCGATTCAGAAAACTGCATCTGAACATGTAGTAGAAAGTACGATTACAATTGTAGATTTACCATCAGATGAAATGAAAGGTAGGATAATAGGAAGGGAAGGAAGAAATATCCGTGCTCTTGAGATGTGCACGGGTGTGGACTTAATCGTTGACGACACTCCAGAGTCAGTGACAATTTCCAGTTTTGATCCAATAAGAAGGGAGATAGCAAGAATATCTCTTGATAGGCTAATTTTAGACGGAAGAATACATCCCGCAAGAATAGAGGAAGTCGTTGAAAAAGTAAAAGAGGAATTTGAAGAAAAAATCAAACAGGAAGGGGAAACTGTGATACTTGAGTTTGGATTAAAGGATATTCATCCAGAGCTCGTTAAATTATTGGGAAAACTTAAATATAGAACAAGTTATGGGCAGAATGTTCTGAATCATTCAAAAGAAGTTGCTTACTTAAGTGCTTTTATGGCGGCTGAACTCAGAGCCAATTCTCAGATTGCACTCCGTGCAGGCCTTCTCCACGATATAGGAAAAGCTATTGACAGGGAGATAGAAGGAACTCATACTGAATTAAGCGTTGAGCTTGCGAAAAAATATGGAGAAAATGAAGAGATAGTAAAAGCCATTGCTTCCCATCACCAAGAAGTAGAATTTCCATCTATCGAGGCCGTGTTAGTTCAGGCCGCTGATAGTCTGTCAGCAGCGAGGCCGGGAGCAAGAAGAGAGTTACTGGAAAATTACATAAAAAGACTCGAAAAATTGGAGGAAATAGGCAAATCATTTGATGGAGTTTCTAAGTGTTATGCCCTACAGGCAGGAAGAGAAGTGAGAATAATCGTGGAGAGTCAAAGAGTAAATGATGAGGGAGCGATATTTCTCTCAAGAGAAATAGCAAAAAGAATTAAATCAGAGTTAGAATTTCCAGGGCAGATAAAAGTAACCGTGATAAGAGAAATGAGGGCTGTTGAATATGCAAGATAACATTCTCAATGTTCTTTTCATCGGGGATGTAGTTGGAAGACCAGGGAGAAGGTTACTAAGAGAATTCATACCTCCATTAAAAAAAGAATTCTCCATCGATTTGGTAATTGCAAATGGAGAAAATTTAGCTGGAGGCTTTGGCCTAACAAGTGAAAAGGCCTATGAAATAATCAGCTATGGAGTAGATGTGATAACTTCGGGAAATCATGTATGGGATAAAAAAGAAGCACTCGATCTTCTGGAACAAGATCCAAGAATATTAAGACCAGCCAATTATCCTAAAAGAGCACCTGGAAGAGGGGTTTTTTTATGGAAAGATTCCAATGAAAAGCCAGTAGGAATTCTGAACCTTCAGGGAAGAATCTTCATGGAGCCAATTGACTGTCCTTTTGAATCAGCTGTTAGGGAAATCGAAATACTCAAAGAAAAAACATCCGTGATAATTGTTGATTTCCATGGAGAAGCGACTTCTGAAAAAGTTGCGATTGGATGGTTTCTCGATGGAAAAGTATCTGCTGTAATAGGAACTCATACCCATATTCCAACAGCAGATGAAAGGATACTCCCAAAGGGAACTGCTTACATAACTGATGTGGGAATGGTAGGAGCAAAAGATTCTGTGATAGGAATAAAAAGAGAAGATGCAATTACCCGTTTCCTTTATGGAATTCCTCATAGATTCGAAATAGAAAAAGGGAAAAGCATATTCTGGGCTGTAGTAATTAGAATAGATCGAAATACAGGAAAATCTGTTGAAATTAAAAGAATCTTTCGCGAGGAAATATAAATTGAAAGAAGAGTTAATCTCATCTGAAAGAATATATAAAGTTTCTGAAATTACTCAGCTTATAAGGTTAAATCTGGAACTAACGTTTCCTTACATAAAAATAGAAGGGGAGATATCAAACCTTCATGTTCATTACTCATCTGGACACATATATTTTTCTCTCAAGGATGAATGGAGCCAGATCAGAGCTGTTATGTTTAAAAACAGGACGAATAACATAAATTTTGAATTAAGGAATGGTCTTAAAGTTATAGCGGAAGGCAAAATCACTGTTTATGAGCCGAGGGGTGAATATCAGATTGTAGTTGAGAAAATCGAAGAGTATGGAATTGGAGAATTACAAAAAGCATTTGAAAAAATAAAGGAAAAATTGAGAAAAGAGGGTCTTTTCGATGAAAAATACAAAAAACCAATACCTCCCTTTCCAAAATGGGTTGGGATTGTCACGTCTCCAGAGGGTGCAGCCATTTCTGATATGGTAAGAATAATCACATCGAAGTCTTCCAGAATAAACATTCTAATATATCCAGTTAAAGTTCAGGGCGATGGAGCTTCTCAGGAAATCTCTGAGGGAATTCGTTATCTGAACAAACTCTCTGAGATTGAAGTAATAATCACGGGAAGAGGTGGAGGCTCTATTGAGGATTTATGGGCTTTTAATGAAGAGAGTGTAGCGAGAGCCATATTCAGCTCAAGAATTCCGGTAATATCTGCAGTAGGGCATGAAATTGATTTTACGATAGCAGATTTTGTAGCTGACCATCGCTCTCCTACACCATCTGCTGCAGCCCATTTTATTGTGAAGCCAGAAGAAACCCTCAGAAGTCGTGTCAAAGATTTAAAAATAATGGTGATGAATTCGATAAAATTTATCCTTTCAGATTTAAAATCAAGAGTTATTACTCTGGAAAAGAATCGAGCTTTTTCTGAAGTTCAATCAAAGATTCGAAATCTGAAACAAAGAATCGATGATATTGAAATTCTTTCAGAAAAAATCATTCTGGAGAAATTGAAAAAACTCAGGGAAAAAATTTCTGTTTTTGTTAATTTTTTATCATTTGAAAGTCTGACTAAAATTTTACCATCTCATAAATTAAATATATCAGTTCTTGAACAAAAAATACTGGGGAATTTTAAATATAAATTTTTAATCTATAATTCTAAATATGAATCCCTAAAGGAAAGATTAATCTCTCTTTCCCCCCTCAATGTTTTAGAGAGGGGTTATTCAATCACAATGAAAGATAATTTAATAATAAAAGAGGCCTCTCAGGTAGGAAAAGGAGATTCTGTCAATATAATATTGCATAAAGGTGAGTTGATGTGCCAAGTAGAAGATATTGTGAAAAATAAGGATTAAATGATAAATATTTTTAATTTTTTTATATTATAATTAGATAAATGGAGGATACAATGGAAGAGATCAATTTTGAAAAGGCTCTCGCAGACCTTGAAAAAATAGTCGAAAAATTAGAAGCTGGAAACATTCCATTGGCAAAATCAATTGAGTTGTTTGAGAAAGGTCTTAAAATTTCAAGATACCTCAGAGATGAATTGGAAAAGGCTGAAAGAAAAGTCGAAATCCTATTAAAAGACGAAAAGGGAGAATTTAAAAAGCAAGATTTTAAACTAAAAGAGGAAGATTTAGAAGAGGAAGAGGGGGAAGAAGAAGAGGAAGAGGAGGAGGAAATAATAGATGAAGAGGAACTTAACTCGGAAGAGGAAAATGAAGGTCGATGAGTATATAAAACTAAAAAGAGAAAAAATTGAATCAGCCCTTAAACATTACTTGGGAGAAGAAGATTTCCCCCTCAAGCAATCCGTTTCTTACAGCCTCTTATCCGAAGGAAAAAGATTTCGGCCCCTCCTTCTAATTGCAGTTGGAGAAGCATTTGATGGAGAGGAAGAAAATCTTCTCCCCTCGAGTTGTGCAGTCGAAATGATCCATACCTCCTCCCTGATTCACGATGATTTACCAATCATGGATAATGATGACTGGAGAAGAGGAAAGCCTTCAAATCATAAAGTCTTCGGAGATGCATTGGCAATGTTAGCAGGAGATTCTTTAATCTCTCTGGCATTTTACATAATTTCAAAATATCCTTCGAAAAAAGGTTTTGAAAAGAAAAAATTAAAGGCAATTGAAATCTTATCAAATTCATATGGATTTAATGGCCTTTTAAAAGGCCAGGCAATGGAATTGAACATAAATATCTCAAAAGAATCTGATTTTGATGAGATTCATTTGAAAAAGACTGGTTCGTTAATCGCTGCTTCATGCCAAATTGGAGCTGTAATGGCTGGATTAAGCGAAAATTCCCAGAGAAAAATATATCAATTTGGAGAAAAATTGGGACTTGCTTTTCAGATTACAGATGATCTTCTCGATCTAATGAAAGACGAAAAAAAGAAAAACTTTCATGAAAGGAATTATGCCCATCTTTTTGGAGTAGATAATGCAAAACAGAGAGCAAAAGCCCTGGTTGAACAGGCAATTGAAGAAATAGAAACGATGGGATGCAAATATCCTCCTCTTATTTACCTTGCTAAACTAACAGTCGAGAGAAAAAATTAATGGGAAGAATTCTGGATACAATCAATGAACCTCGTGATTTAAAAAGACTATCAAAAGAAGAACTTATTAACCTTTCCCAAGAAATAAGAGAGGAAATAATAGATGTGGTATCAAAAAACGGAGGGCATCTTTCGTCCAATTTAGGAGTTGTCGAGCTAACACTGGCTCTTCACTTTGTTTTTGATACGCCTGTAGATAAGATATTATGGGATGTAGGGCATCAATGCTATACCCATAAATTAATCACAGGAAGAAGGAATAGATTCAAAACTTTAAGACAATATAAGGGAATTGGAGGCTTCCCGAACATCGAAGAAAGTTCCTTCGATATTTATAACACCGGCCATGCTTCCACTTCTCTATCTGCAGCCCTTGGGATGGCAGTGGCAAGAGATTTAAAAGGGGAAGATTTTTACATAATTGCTGTTGTAGGAGATGGCTCTCTTACAGGGGGAATGGCCTTAGAGGCTCTCAATCAGATAGGTCATCTTAAAAAAAAATTAATAATAATTCTAAATGATAATGAAATGTCAATATCTCCAAATGTTGGGGCCATTTCAGGATATTTAAATTATCTTGTCTCAGGGCAATTTTTTAGAAGAGCAAAAGAATTAACAGAAAGTGCTGTTAAGAGTATCCCTGCTGTGGGAAGATTAATGTTTAGAGTTACAAGGCGTTTTGAAGAAGCTGTGAAGAAAATGTTAATTCCAGGAAGTCTGTTTGAAGACCTTGGAATAAAGTATATGGGTCCTGTGAGGGGACATAACATTGAAATGCTCATTCAGACTTTTTATGAAGCTAAAAAATACAATGGACCTATATTAATCCACACAGTTACCAGGAAAGGAATGGGATACATTCCTGCCCAGAAAGAACCATCAAAATTTCACAGTGCTTCTCCATTTGATAAAAAAACAGGTAAATTTATTGTTAAAGATAGTCCTCCAACCTATTCATCAATCTTCGGAAAAACTTCAGTTGAACTGGCAGAAAGAGATAAAAGAGTGATAGCAATAACAGCTGCCATGCCCGAAGGGACCGGTCTGATGGATTTTTCAAAAAAATTCCCGAATAGATTTTTTGATGTTGGTATTGCAGAACAACATGCAGTTAATTTTGCATGCGGTCTGGCCTTGCAGGGATACAAACCTGTAGTTGCAATTTACTCCACATTTCTTCAAAGGGCTTATGACCAGATTTACCACGATGTCTCTCTTATGAATGTACCAATTCTTTTCTGTCTCGATAGATCAGGAATCGTCTCTGATGATGGTCCTACCCATCAGGGAATTTTCGATATGGCATACCTGAGGCCTTTCCCGAACGTAATAATAATGGCTCCTAAAGATGAAAATGAATTAAGGCACATGATGTATACTGGATATTTAGAAAACAGGCCTGTTTTTATAAGATACCCTAAAGGATACGGAATAGGTATAGACATAGATAAAGAATTTAGGGTAACTCCGATAGGAAAAAGCGAAATACTAAAAGATGGTGATATGGGTGTTATAATTTCTATAGGTTCAATGGTTTACCCTTGCCTGCGTGTTGCACAAAAACTGGAAAGGGAAGGAAAAAACTTAAAAGTTATAAACGCAAGATATGTAAAACCTTTAGATACTGAACTCCTTCTTGAACTTTCGGATAATTATAATTATCTTATCACAGCTGAAGAAGGAATTGTAAACGGAGGTTTTGGGTCAGCTGTCAGAGAGTTTTTCGACTCTAAGCAAAAATACAGCATGAAAATTTTATCCCTTGGAATTCCTGATGTAATTCTGCCCCATGGAAAGAGAGAGGAAATCCTTAAATTAATAGAACTTGATGAGGAGAGTACCTATCGAAGGATAAAAAATTTCCTTGAGTCTAAATGAAATACGAAAGAATAGACAAATTAATGGTTGAAAGAG
Organism: Acidobacteriota bacterium; assembly: GCA_040756905.1. Taxonomy (NCBI): domain Bacteria; kingdom Pseudomonadati; phylum Acidobacteriota; species Acidobacteriota bacterium. Next base: position 53,581 of record JBFLYD010000058.1, on the reverse strand, counting down.
GCTTTGTAGATTCTCGAGAAAAAGCGAAATTGTTAATAATGGAAGGTCTTGTTTTTTCAAAGGCTAAAAGAATTGAAAAGGCAAGCGAAAAAATCTCAACCGATGAGAATATTTTTATCAAGGAAAAACCAAGTTATATAAGCAGAGCAGGAATCAAGCTGGAAGGAGCAATCAAGCACTTTAACTTAAATCTAAAAAATAGGATTGCCGGAGACATTGGAACATCAACAGGAGGATTTGCTGATGTACTGATTAGAAATGGAGTAAAAAAACTCTATTGTATCGATGTCAATTTTAAGCAGTTAGACATAAGAATCAGAAATAACCCTGCAGTAATTCTTCTCCAAAAAAATGCAAGGTATTTAACAAAAGACGACTTTGAATACATCCCTGATTTTTTCACAATCGATGTTTCTTTTATCTCAGTAAAAAAAATACTGGTCCCGTTAAGAGAAATCCTTCAACAGGGAGATATCCTCGCTCTTATAAAGCCTCAATTCGAAGCAGGCAGAGGAAAAGTTGGAAAAGACGGAGTAATAAAAAAGAATGAAATTTTAGAGGACGTTTTACACGATATTATAAATTTTTCTGAAAAAGTAGAGTTTATAATAAAAGATCTCTATGAATCCCCTATACTCGGTCAAAAAGGTAACCGCGAATTTTTTCTCTATCTATGTACTCATGGAAAAAGTAATGATGAAATTTTTAACAAGGTAAAGGAGATAGTTTTCAATGGAAAGAATTGAAAGGATTGGTATAATAGTAAAACCAAATGCCCCTGAGATTCAGAAAATACTTAAAAATTCTTTTGAATGGATATCTTCTAACAATTTAATCCCCGTTCTTGAAAAAAAAGCAGCAGAAATTCTTGGCAAGGAAAAGGGGGTCTCAAGAAATGAGATAGCTGAAAAATCAGACTTGATTCTTGTTCTTGGCGGAGATGGAACACTCTTAAGCATTGCACCATACGCAGCTAAAGAAAGAAAACCAGTCCTCGGAATAAATGTTGGAACGCTTGGCTTTATAGCAGAAACAACTCTCGAGGAAATGTTTGATATTTTAGATAAAACTATCAAAGGAAATGCTCCTGTCTCATTAAGGTCTATGCTATCCATCAAAATTGAAAAAAAAGAATTTACAGCTCTTAACGATGTGGTAATTGCAAAGGGTGCCCTTTCAAGAATTGTTGAATTAAAGGTTTCAATAAATGAAAAATTCCTGGTAAGCGTAAGAGGGGATGGGATAATAATATCAACTCCAACAGGCTCAACTGCTTATTCCTTATCAGCTGGAGGTCCAATTGCAGAACCTTCGATAAAATCTATAATTTTTACTCCAATCTGTCCGCACACTCTCTCCATCAGACCGATGATTTTGCCTGAAGATTCAAAGATATCAGTAGAAATGGTTAACACAAACGAGGATATCCATATAACGATAGATGGTCAAAAGGGGCCAAAAATGGAGATCGATACGCCGATACTTGTAACTCTATCTCCTTTCCAACTCAAGCTTATTGCATCCCCTTACAGGAATTTTTTTGATTTATTGCAGGAAAAATTAAAGTGGAGTGGAAAGCTTTAAATGTTAAATGAGGCAAGCAAAGTTTCTTAATGAAAAAAAATTATATTATATTTGATAGCTTTCATACCAAAAAACTTCGTATGATTAATAAATAGAAATTGACATCATAGTTTTAAATAGATATATTTTAATATAAAAAAATAAAAACTTCTGAGAAAATGAAAAAATTTAATGAATTAAAGAACACTAACTTAAAAATATTAATAGTAACCCCAGAAGCCTTTCCATTGGCAAGGACAGGTGGACTGGGGGATGTCGCCGGTTCTCTCGTGATAACTCTTTCAAAATTAAATCAGAATGTTGCTTTAGCAATGCCAAAATATAAGAAAAAGGAAATAGATCTTGTATCCCCCCAGCTTGAAATGAACAATATAACTCTTTCTCTCGGTAATGAAAAAGTAAAAGGAGCAGTTTATTCATCAAAGATTGACTCGGACATTGATGTATACTTTATAGATAATCCAAAATATTTTTACAGAGAAGAACTATATGGGACAAGTCATGGAGATTATCTGGATAATGATGAGCGATTTATATTTTTTTCTAAAGTTCTCATCGAATTTCTAATCAATTCTAACAAAAGGTTTGACATTATACATTGCAACGACTGGCAAACAGCTTTAATTCCTCTTTTCTTAAAAACAATCTATTCTAATAATGGAATCTTTCAAGAAACTGCAACAGTGTATACAATTCATAATTTAGCCTACCAGGGCCTTTTTCCTCCAGAAAGTATACTTCTTACAGGTCTTGGGTGGAGTTATTTTACTCCAGATAAACTTGAATTCTGGGGAAAGCTGAATTTTATGAAGGCAGGCTTGCTTTATTCAGATGTAATAAATACAGTATCAAAAAAATACTCTCATGAGATTCAAACAGAAGAATTTGGTTGCGGACTCGAAGGTGTTTTAAAAAAGAGAAGAGATTCCCTGTTTGGCATTCTTAACGGAGTCGACTATAAGGTCTGGAATCCAACTGATGATAGGATGATTAAAGCAAATTATTCAATTCGATCTATCTATAAAAAACAAATAAATAAAGAAGATTTGATTAAAGAAACAAATTTGAAAATAAACCCTAAATGGCCACTGATTGGAATGATATCAAGACTGGCTGAACAAAAGGGATTCGATCTATTAACTAAAATATTGGATAAGCTCATGGAAATTGACTTAGGGATAGTAATACTGGGAAAGGGAGATAAAAAATATGAAGATGAATTGCTAAAATTCAAGGAAAGATACCCGAATAAAATGGCAGCAAGGATTGAATTCAATGAAATACTCTCCCATAAAATTGAGGCTGGAGCTGATATATTCTTAATACCTTCAAAATATGAACCATGTGGTTTAAATCAGATGTACAGCCTAAAATATGGAACTGTTCCAGTTGTAAGGGCAACCGGTGGACTTGATGATACAATAATTGAATTCGATCCCAAAACTGAGACTGGAAATGGTTTTAAATTTGAAAATTATTCCCCTGAGGATTTTTTAAATGCCATTAAAAAAGCTCTGGAAGTTTATAAGGATAAAAAGAAATGGGAAAAATTGATTAAAAATGGGATGAAGCAAGATTTCTCCTGGGGTCAATCTGCAAAAGAGTACCTCAATCTTTACAAATTTGCCATAGAAAAAAGATTAAATAGAAAAATTTTTTGAAGAAATAATAATGTCAGAAAAATTGGTTGATCTTACGGATGAAGACTTTGATGAAAAAATCAACAGTTCAAAATTGCCCTATCTTATAGATTTTTATTCCAACTCCTGCCCTCCCTGTCTGGTATTAAATCCAATCCTTAAAAACCTTTCGCAGATTTTAAATGGAAAAATAATCGTTGGAAAACTCGATGTTGAACAAAATACAAAGACAACATCCAAACATATGATTAGAAGTATTCCCTGTATGATCCTCTTTATAAATGGAAAAGAAAAAGATAGATTAATCGGATTTCATCCGAAAGAAAAAATAAGGGAGTTTCTTGAAAGATACCTATGAAAGATTTATTAGATATTATCATTATAGGAGCCGGACCAGCGGGTTTAACTGCAGCAATATATGCAGGGAGATCTCGAACTTCCGCCATAGTTATGGAAAAATCAGCTCCAGGGGGAACAATTATTCTATCCGATATAATAGAAAACTACCCAGGATATCCTGAGCCGATACCTCCCTTTGAACTTATGGATAAATTCAGAATGCAGGCTGAAAAATTCGGAGCTTCCATTGTTTATGATGAAGCAAAAAAAATAGAAAAAAATAATTTTTACTGGAAAGTTATTGGAAATGATGGAGAATATTTAGGAAAGGCAGTAATCGTTGCTACAGGAACAAGACATAAAAAATTAGGGATCCATGGAGAGAAAGAATTTACAGGGAAAGGCGTTTCCTATTGTGCTGTATGTGACGGGCCTTTTTACAAAGACAAAGAGATTGTGGTGGTAGGATGTGGAAATTCAGGAATCCAAGAAGGCTTATTTTTATTGAAATTCGTTAAAAAAATAACCTTTGTGGAATTCTTGCCCCAGATGACCGCTGAAAAAATTCTTCAGGAAAGAATAATGGAAAAAAATAACGTAGAAATCTTTCTCAATCATGAACTTTTAGAAATAAATGGAAGAGGAAAAATTGAATCAGTAAAGATAAGAGAAAGAAACACAAACAAGATAAAAGAGATAAATGCTCATGGGGTTTTTATATATGTTGGATTATTGCCCAACTCTGAATTTATAAAAGACATAGTTAAGACCGATGATTATGGGTACATTATCACTGACAATAATTTACAAACCTCAGAGCCTGGCATATTTGTAGCAGGAGATGTAAGAGCAGGCGCATTTCAACAGGTTGCAGTATCAGTTGGAGACGGCGCCACTGCTGCTCACAATGCTATAAAATACATAGAAGATATTTCTCCTGGATTTTAAAATATTCCAAAATACTCTTCTCTCTCATTTTATTTCATTGTCCTTCTTAATGCTCGATTCTTTCTCTTACCCATCCCTTTAAATGACTCAACCAAAGGAATGGATAAGCATCTATAAGGAGATCCAAACGCATGAGTGGTGCTCTAATGAAGGTCTTTAGAAAGAAATGAAGAATGAGATCCTTGTGTCTTACTGGGCAACCTTTTATTCTTGAAATCCTCTTTGCCTCAATCCTTCCATTTACCTTAGTGCAGTCACCCAGCAATATAATCCTTTTTGAAGAAACATCCCCATTATATTCTCCAATCACAACTGTTAAGTCCCTCTTTTTGTTAAATGTGGATGGTGCTCTATCCTTCAACATATAAAGCCAGTCCAGCATAATACCTTGGCATCCTCCAATACAGTACGGCTCACCACTTAGAACTCTTATAGGTCCATCGAGATTTTCAACCCTTATGAATCCTATATCCCTTTCTCCTGTTTTTCTCCTAAGCTCCTCCAGATTTATATCGGTGTCAATATCTATATCGTTGAGCTCAAGGGAGCCATACTCTCTCTGAGATGCCTCTACAAGCAAAGGAAGTTTCTTCGGCTCAAGATTCAATATGTGGGCGCAAATCATATCGTGAGCTAAGGAATGATTGGACATGATAACAGCACCGAGATGGAGAGGATATTCTGTCATCTGGTTTCCACCCATGCCAATCTCAATGGCATCAGTGGCAATAAAATCAGGATAACCAATTTCCAGAAGATCAACAATCTTTTCAGGAAGTCTATAGGTGTGATGCATCATCCTTTCCTTATCTCCTATAATTCCAATGTTTAACTTTATTGAGGCGGTCATACCAGAGGCAAGAACATTGGTCTTAAGCTTGGGTGCGTAGACAAGAAGGTCATTTTCAATAAGATCTCTTTGAACCGTAATCTCAGAATGGACCTTCCCCTTTTTAAGTTTAACTCTTGTCTTCCTGGATTCCTCAAAGGCTCTAAGTTTCAGATTATACATTTTTTTTAATTTTAAATATCCAGCCCTTTTATACATCCTGGATGTAGGAACTCCTGTTCCAGAATTCTCGACAATGGAAAATGAGAGGGGATCGATCTTTACTTTCTCAAAAGCAGAAAGGAGAGCGGAAATAAATTCTGGTCTTGTAAATGCAGAAGGAGCAACCTTTGGATGAGCTAAGACCACATTAGGTTTTATAGTTATTTTACCTTTAATACGGCTTTTAAGATTGAGAATCTCCATTCCTTCTAAAAATATCCTGATCAACCTTTCTTTATCATACTCATCGCATTTCCTTATTATTATTTTTGGCATTTATAACTCAACCCCTTTCAAAAATCATAATATCAAAATCATAATTAAATCCCGAATCCAAATACCAAAACTCCTATTGACCCATTATCTATAAAAAAGAAACCATTTAACAATGGATGGAATCAGTTTGATCTTTTCCATAATATTTTTTCCAAAGATAAAGGTAATTCCATTCTTCAATATTTCCAATTTCTCCTTTGTATATGGATACCACCACAACTCTCCTTTTTTTCTTTCCCTCTCCATACATATTAGCTTGGGATTTGTAGCTTCCAGAAGTCCAAATCTGCCATGAACCCTTCCGATACCACTCTCTTTAACCCCTCCCCATGGGCACTGCATGGCATTGAAGGAATAGAGAACATTATTTATCCACACAACCCCAGCCTGAAGCTCTTTAGCAATCTCCTTTGCCAAGGAGATATTTTTTGTCCATATGCTGGCTCCAAGTCCATAATCGGTTAAATTGGCCAATTTCACCCCTTCTCTCCAATCCTTTACAGGAATAAGCTTTATAAGGGGACCAAAGGTCTCCTCATTCCAGCATCTCATGGAAGAATTTATGTCTGAAATCAGTATGGGAGAAAAGAAAAGCTCTTTCTCATTTTTTGTTTCCGTTTGAGCCAAAACTCTGGCCCCTTTTTCGATGGCATCCTCTAAATGCTCCTTCACTTTATTAAACTGAGCTTGATTCTGAATGGGACCAATATCCACTTTCCCTTCATTCATTCCATTACCCACTCTTAATCTCTTTACTTTCCCCTCCAACTTCCTGAAAAACTCCTCTGTAATCTCTTCTTCTACAAATATTCTCTCAACAGAGCAGCATGTCTGACCACAATTGAAAAGACTTCCAAATATAGCACCATCTACTGCAATATCAAGATCTGCATCCTTTAACACAATCATTGGATCCTTCCCTCCCAGCTCAAAGACCACAGGCTTCAAGGATCCAGCGCATTCCTTCATGATAATCTCTCCTGCCCCAGAGCTTCCTGTGAAAAATACCTTTTTTACAGGTTTTCTTATTATCCTTTGCCCAACCTTTCCATCTCCATAAAGAATATTCAATACTCCTTCGGGAAAGCCTGCTCTATCAAAGATCTCCTTTATCTTCTTTCCTATTAATGGGGTATACTCTGATGGTTTAAAAAGAACAGTATTTCCTGCGATGATAACAGGGACGAGAGTTGCCATTGGAATTGATAAAGGGAAATTCCAAGGTGATATCACAGCCACAGGTCCCAGTGGTTCATATTTTATCCAGGCCTTCTTACCCCATAGAAATGGTTGATAAAGCCGTATCTTTTCATTTTTAAGAATCTTTCTGGCATTTTTGCAATAATAGGATATGGCATCTAAGGTTTCAATCAAGTCACTGGAATAGGACTCCATTAGAGGTTTCCCAGTTTCAGCTGTTATAAGCTCTGCAATCTCATCCCTTTCATCAAATATTATTCTTCCTACTTTTTTCATCAATCCTATTCTCTCTTCTATGAAATATTTCCTCCAGGATTCAAAGGCTATCTCTGCGGACTTAAAAGCCCTATCCACATCCTCATCAGAAGAGATTGAAACTGAACCAAGAAATTCTCCAGTAGCAGGATTAAAGGATTTCAATTCATTTTGCAAAGATTCTTTCATCATACATTAATACCTCCATCTTATTTTTGGAATTATACAATAAGTAACTGGAATAAGAAAGAATAGCTTTATTTGTTATTTCTATTTTTCTCAAGAGATTGAAAGAAATCAGAGTAAACAAAATAATTTCTGCTGGAAAAATTTTTGCCATTGAACAATAATAATATATCCGATGAAAGAAGCGATGTTCTGGGAAGAGATGGGGAATGGGAAGGTTCGGTGTGAATTATGTCGTCATAGATGTGTTATTTATGAAGGGAAAATTGCAGTTTGCGGAGTAAGAATAAACAAGGGTGGGAAGCTATTTTCTTTAGTGTATGGAAATCCAATCGCAATGCATGTCGACCCTATTGAAAAGAAACCCCTCTTTCATTTTTACCCGGGAACAACTTCTTTCTCAATCGCTACAGTGGGATGTAATATGAAATGTTCAAACTGCCAGAACTGGGATATATCTCAGTATAAATTTGATAAACAAAAAAACAAGGTTAAAAATTCTTGGGTTACCCCTGAAGAAATTGTAAAAATGACAATGGAAAAGAAATGTAAAACGATTTCTTATACCTATACTGAACCAACTATTTTTTTCGAATGGGCTTATGATATATCAAAACTTGCCTCAGAAAAGAAAATATACAACATATTTGTAACCAATGGATACATGTCTGAAATAGCTCTGAAAACAATTTCTCCATATTTACACGGAGCAAATGTTGATCTCAAGTCTTTCAGAGAGAATTTCTATCACAAAATACCAGGAGCAAAGCTCAAAGGAGTTCTTGAATCCATTAAGTTGATGAAAAAATATGGAATATGGGTAGAAATCACGACCCTTCTGATTCCCACATTAAACGATTCAAAAGAGGAGATTAGAGATATTGCAAGATTTATAAAGGAAGAAATTGGACCGGAAACCCCCTGGCATATAAGCAGGTTTTATCCAAACTATAAACTTCTTAATCTTCCCCCCACAGAATTAAGATCGATAAGAAAGGCAAGAGATATTGGGGTTACTGAAGGTCTGAAATTCGTATACGGAGGAAATGTCCCAGGCGACGAAGCTGAAAATACTTACTGCCCCAATTGCAAAACATTATTGATAGAAAGATATGGATATACCATATTGAAAAACAGAGTATCAAAAGGCAAATGTCCTGAATGTCAGGAAAAAATTGAAGGAGTAGGATTGTAGTGTCATGTCACTTAAATACCTTTTGTTATAATATTGTGACATGACACTTTCCCTATGGGGGCAAGCCCCCCTTAGACGCTTCGCTGAGCACCCCCCAGACATGGGGAAGTGTCCTTCCCCATACCCCTTCAGTGTGCTTTGATATAAATAATTTTTCTTTGAAAAGTCATATGGCAAAGCACACTTAGTGTCATGTCACTTAAATACCTTTTGTTATAATATTGTGACATGACACTATTTATTTTTTATTCTTCTCCAGTTGTTCTAATCTTTCTTTTAGCTCTCTGAATTCTCGGATTAAATCAGGAAGAAAATAAAGAGATACATAAGATTTTCTCCACTTTTTTATGTCCATATCAGGATATCCAGCCACAAAAGAGTCGGGTTTTAGGTTAGAAGCCACTCCAGATTTAGCAGCGATGATTGAGTTATCACCTATTTCCAAATGATCACCAATACCTACCTGACCCCCAGTTACCACATTATTCCCTATCACTGTGCTTCCAGCGATGCCTGTCTGACCTGAAAGAATAGTGTTTGCACCGATTTTTACGTTATGCCCAATCTGAACAAGATTGTCTATCTTCGTTCCTTTTTTTATAACTGTTTCACCTATTGCAGCTCTATCGATTGCTGTATTCGCTCCTATTTCCACATCATCTTCAATTATTACTTTTCCGACCTGAGGAATTTTCTTATATGTCTTGTCTTCGAGCTTTAAATAACCAAAGCCATCTGATCCGATAACAACTCCATTATGCGCAATAACATTGTTTCCAATTTCAGTTCTTTCCCTTATGGAAACATTAGAATGAATAATACAATTTTTCCCAATCTTTACATCAGGATATACTGTGCAAAGGGGGAAAATTACTGAATTCTCTCCTATTTCAACATTTTCCATAATCACTGAAAACTGTCCCACAGAGACATTCTTTCCAAGTTTAGCAGTTTTTGAGATAAAAGAAAGTTTATGGATTCCATGAACTGGAATTGTTTCTTTATAATAGTGTTCGATAATCTTTATAAAAGTTAGCTGGGGATTTTTCGATTTAATAACAGGTTTTTTTCTGTACCCTTCCATATCTGAAATTATGATTGCTGAGGCTTTTGTTGTTTCAAGGTATTTTTTAAATTTTCCTCCAGCATAAAAAACTATATCCCCCGCTTCAGCCTGGTCAATACTCGATATCCCAGTAATTTCTACATCTCCATCCCCTTCATAAGGGCATCCTACAATTTCTGCCAAATCTTTTAATTTTATTCTATTTACTTTCATCTTTCCCTGAATTGAATACAAAAGTTAATTCAGCTCCAAACAGTAAAATATAAATGGATAAATTTACCAGAAGAATAAACCCAACCACTGAAGATAAGGTTCCATGGAGCTTTCCATATAGAGCAATATTTCCCAGATACCAGGAAAATATTCTTTTTGCAATCTCCCACAGAAAAGTTGAGACAAGAGCTGTTGCAACAGCAACATTGGTCTTTATTTTCATTGGAGGCAAAAATTTGTATAGAAAAAAGAAAAAAGAATAAGAAAGCAAAACAGGAACCATGTATCCTACAAGTATGTTATCTACTATTGAAATAAAGTAGGGATTGAGATATTCAGAAATCAATTCGTTCTCGAAAAAATATCCATGTAAAGTTGAGGTTGAAATTGAAATCACCAATGATAAGAATATAAGCGTTCCTGTGATGAAAAGCATTGAAATTTGAAACAAAGTATTCCTCAAAAAAGACCTCTTTATGGTTATTTCAAAGATTCTATATATAGACTGGGTGATTTTTGAAAATACAACAATTCCCAGGGGAATAGTTAATGCGAGTCCAACCCATCCAAGCTTCTCAATGCTCCTTGAAAGATAACGAACCTTGACAAAAAAGGATGGGTCAAGCTGGGTAAAATAATCCTCTGAAATCACGTGTAAGGATCTGAAAAGTAAAAAATCTGTTCCAAATACTTTTGAAAGAAAAAGTCCAAACACTCCAGCAGTGGGAATTGCTGCAAGGAGCATGTAAAATGAAATTATCGCAGCCTGGTCATCGCATCTGTCCTGAGAAAATTTTTTTAAACTCTCTCCGATTTTTTTAAGGATTTTTAATATAGATCTAAAGCCTTTCAAGTTAATAGGATATCAAATCCTTCCATCTAACAAAATAGATGATTATATTAATGAATAAAACATAGATTACAAGGGATTCAATAAAAACAAGTCCCAGTAATAATAATACTCTTATCGGACCGGCTGCTCCTGGATTCCTTGAAATTCCATCAAAAGCTGACCTAATCGCATTGCTCTGAGCTATTCCTCCTACCATGGCTGAAAGAGCTAAACCTGCTATGCTGACAATTACTGCAATTATCAAAGCGTTTGAACCCGATGGCTTTTTGCCTTCAACTTCTTCTGCAAACACAAAACTGTTAAAAAACAGAATTACTGCTACTAATGTAATCACAATTTTTTCTCTGTTACTCATAAAGTTCCTCCTCAATGTTTTAATTTTAATTTAATTTTATTTTTTCTAATACTTCAACAATAATTTTCATATTAATAAAAACGCACAAATATTTGTTACATTCTATTTTTACCCCTCACCCCGCATCAAGTACGGGGCAAGCTTTAATCCTCTCCCCTTAGGGGAGAGGGGAGGTTGAGGGGGCAGAAATGTATTAAAATTAAATACATTCTCATTAAGTTTAATGTTCATTTTCCTCTACGGCAATGGCTCCACCTATATATACTATTGATAAAAATATAAAAACTAAAGCCTGAACGAAAGATGTTATAATTGCAAATGCCATAATAGGAAGAGGAGCTACAAAAGGAAAAAGGGATGCCAAAACTAAAATTAGTAGCTCCTCCCCCAGAATATTACCAAAAAGTCGAATAGAGAGGGTAAGCGGTCTTGATATATGGCTTATTATTTCTACAGGAAAGAAAAGCCATGAAAGCCACCAGATGGGACCCATGAAATGTTTTATGTATCCGAACAATCCATGGGCTTTAATTCCCTGATAATGATAATAAAGAAATACGAATGTAGCACATCCGACAGTTACGTTTAAATTACTCGTTGGTGACATAAAACCTGGAACAAGCCCCAGTAAATTTGAAATAAAAATAAACAACCCCAAGGAACCTAACATTGGAATATACTTTCTTCCAGCAGGTCCAATAAATTCAAGAATGATTCCTTCAAAAAATTCATATATTAATTCAAGAATCTGTTGAAATGGGGAGGGAAATATTTTCAATCTTCGTGATCCAAGGCCAAATAACAATATCAAAAACAGCATAACAAAAATTGCCATAGCTATATGATCTGGAATTAAATTATCAGGATTACTTATTTTTACTCCAAAGAGGGAAAGAAGATAAGCGATAGGTCTTCCAAAGACTGAATTAAGCAATGCAGACAAAAAAGGTTTATGCTCTAATCCTTCCATTTCAGCCTGAAAAATTGCCCAATAGCCTCTATCATTATAGAAGCTATAAAAGCGGAAAAGCCTATAAAAAAGTAAACAAAATTAAATTTTGAAAAATAAATTATAGCGTAAAAAACGAGCCCAATCAATGCTATTCGAGCTATGTACATAAACACAATCCTCCAAACCCCTTTTTTCTCAACGATGCCAAAAGCAATGTATTTAAGCCAGATAAACAATAAAAGTGCAAACCAACCTCCAAACAATATATAAATCCCAGAAATTAAAGAATTGAAAATTATGAATATAATTGAAAGGAAGAAACTGATGACAATTGTTAATAACAATATATGATTTATTATTTTTTTCTCTTCCAGTTTAAAAATCCCTTTAGTTTCATCCATTTTTTCCTCTCTATCAATAAAGAAAATTTTTTAGATTAAATGACCCAGCCTTAAATAATTCATTCCTTTCCAGCTATTTTATAGACATTGTAAAACCCGGCAATTATGCCCAAAATCGTGAATATTAAAAGAAGCCATGGAGATGTATTAAGAATAGAATCAAGAAAATATCCAATGGCTAAACCAACTGCAATCGATACAGGAAACATCAATCCAACGGATGAATACTCTAAAAGTCTCCAGTCTATCCTCGGCTTCTTCTTGTTTTTCAATTCTTTATTATTTTTTCCTTCATTCATAACATAAAAATTCCCCCTATAATATTCCACTTCCAATTTTTCTTCAACAGGATTGTAATAACTTTTCTGCCTTGGTTCAGCAGCAATCATAAAAACAATCTTTTTCTTCTCACCAGAAAGTCTCAAGGTGATAGTTTTAGCCATAATACATTTTCCTTCTAATTAATTCATTTTTAATTGTCAATGGCATTAATATAAGAGTTCTTTAAAAATCTTACTCTTACTTTATAATTATATATCAATATTATTTGTTTAAACTCCGAATCGTCTCACTTAAAAACTAACCAAAAACTGATTCTTTGCATTTATATCCATCCCTCATAATTTACTCTCTTTGGATGAGTCTAATCTCTCAACTCTAATAAAAAATAATTCATCAATTACCAAATTAAAAAATGTTGGAAATTATGAGGAAGTTAACAGATAAAAAGGCATAAAATACATATAGCATTATCCTGGTTAAAACATCTTACCCAATCATAATTTCTCTTTTTCGTGAGTGATGATATTTCTCAACCTTACCCACTGGGAGAGACTTTCTGATTCCTCTTTATCAAATCCCTTTACCAAGGTGAGAGAGGAACTATTTCCTTATAGGTATCCGGGATTGTTATACCTTCAGCTGGAAGTACTAATTTTTGATATATCTATTGAGGAATTCACTAAATTTTCTATCCATTTTTCCACATTTCTTCTTTGGTTCCTATCAGTTCTATAAATCTCCCAGGTAATATTTCCAAAATGAGAATAGTCATTTATTTCCTCTTCGATGAAATTCAAATGTTTTATGAGCCTTTCTTTAACTTCTTCTCTCATGATTTTTCGATAAAATCTTTTATAAGTAGATTTCTGAAATCTATTGCCTCTGAGGTTACATATTCCATAAAATCCAGATAAAGCCCCCAATCTCTAATCACAATGGGAATTCCTCTTATTGCACTGGCTGCAATTGTAGCAGGTGCTCGGTTAAGGACAAGAAGTTCTACTTCTTTCTTCAAAAGTCTCTCAATATCAAGCCATATTTCATCTTCCTTTTCATAATAGACCAATTCTTCAAACTCAACAGGTCTGCGGTTTTTGGGATAAAAATAAATAGCAATATCAATATCGGATAACGATGTAGCCACTCCCCTTGCCTGAGACCCATACAAAAAAGAAAAGGCAACCTCTTTTCTATTTTTAAAACATTCCTCAAGCTTTTCCGTCATGCGATTTTCTATTTTCAATCTTCTTCCTGGGCCAATAATCCGGCATAACTAATACACGCTTTTATATCCTCTCTTCATCAAGATTGGAATAGGCACTCTTTCTCCATTCATAACTCTCTCCAGCAGATAAATCAAGAATAAGATAAACAGGAATCCGAGTTTTCTTAATATAATGTTTGTCACCACAGATCTTGGGATCGCTGATTATTCTTCCTTCAAATTCTTTCATCTCTTTTTATCTCTTTCTGTCCCATTGGGGAGGATTTTTAGTCTTTGGGTGTTGGATTGGGCATTTAGGACTTTTTCTCCAAAGAATTCCCTCAGTTTTTTCAAAACTTCCCTAAGTTTCTCCTCTTTGACTACCGCAACTTCCCTAACTACTAAATTCCTATGACAGGTAAAAAGTTTTGATATCTTGATGGTTGATTCTTTGGGAATAACCCCTTCAGTCAAATCCTTTTGAGCCAAAGGCACGTCTAATTGTTTTAATGGTTCAGAAGTTATCAATGTCACAGCCGCTAAGACGACATCTTCATAGGCTTGATTGAACCAACCAGGCGACACAACCAGAGCAGGTCGCTTCTTAGTGGTTGAAAGGTCAGTAAAGGGAAATGGAATAAGAACCAAACTGCCTTGATTATAGGTCATTCCATATTTCATCAGTTTCATTATCCCAGAATTTGAATGCACTTTCAGCAAGTTTTAGCCAATTAATAGATTCCTCTCCAATTACAACTGGTTCTTCTGCTATTTTGGCAGTTTTGATAACTTCTGGGATTTCAGCAGGAATTAATATAGTATCTTCCTTACACCAGGGTATGGAATAAGTAATCCCTGGAACCAATAACAGTTCAATGTTCAATTGCCTTTGAATAGCACGAAAGTAACTCGACGGTCTTATTAAAAACCCATAGTTCAAAGTTTCTTTTTTTATAGAAGATGTAGAAAGTTCCATTTTTTCACCTCGTCTTAATTAATCCTACACCAACCAATAGGTTTTATATTGACTGCAGCTTGAATTTGTCCTGGGACTTGTTCTATCCGCCTTATTTCCGCATTAAAAAGGAATCCGTCCGAGCCGTAAGCACTTTCGATGTAAGAACCATAATAAGAAAATGAGCTGACTTTTTCATCTTTTAGTATCTCTAATGGATCAAATGGTTGATTAAGTTTCATTTCCTTTTCGTATTCCTCATATAGAGTCCACATTAATGTCTCCAATTTCTCATCTGGTTTAATAATATTTAGCCCAATTTCTTTTTCCGCCTCTGTCCGAGAAATTAAATAGCCATGAATGCAAAGTTTTTCTGTTAAATTCTGAACTATCGTTTCAATTTTGCTTTTTTCTTTATGGATATCCATGTGGAGACCGAGTAATTTCTCTGTTAGAGATCTAGCCATTCTATAAGCTCTATAAATATTGCCTAAAGCTAAGGGATTAATTTTATTAGCTAATTCATTAAATATGCTTACCATTTGCTCATCCCTAATTCCTGCCTTTTCTTTTGCTAAAAACAAATAAGAAGTAACATCCTCAACGCTGATGGGAATCTTTTGCTGCGGGTTGGTAGGATCCTGAGGATTAAAAGGGTGAACAGTTGTGGGATCTACTGGGCTAAGTTCGCCTAATTTGCCCATCACAATTTCATCTGCACCTAAAGCGATTGAGGTAGCAGCACTATGAGCACGATAAGGTATTAAAACACTAAAAACCTCGCAGTGTTCTCTAATCAATCTTACAATCCGTAGAGGAGCTACCATATCACCCCCACGGCTATAAAGGAATAAATCAATCTTTCTGTTTATCCCTATACTATCGAGATGCCACATGATAACTCTGACAGCATCATCGGCAATTTGGGTAGTAAATGGAGGTCTGTCCCCGGTAATATAAGCTATGACTTTGGAAGACTGCTTATTTTCAATCTCTTTGATTAACTCAGCTCTAATTTCCTTTGACATAATTATTATTTTTAAATGTTATATCTAAAATCAAAAAAGTGTCAAGTTCCTGCGTAAGAAATTACTATGATTTTTTGCTTTTAGGTAGTATTGGAAAACTGGGCTCAACCAAAAGAATTTTCATCTACAGCCTTTAATCAAACGTCTTAAAACTTTTTAAATAAATAATATATTCTTTCGGCAAATTATGCTCGGTTGCTCCATCTATTAAATAACCCAAATAATCACGTTTTGGCAGTAGATTATCATCGATCATATCCGGATTAGCTATATATACCTCGGCATTATAACTACCTTCTGTTGTGCAAATTTCTTTTGAAACTCTATTATAATGATCGGGAACCCCTTCGTACTTATCAAGCAGTTTTATTTCTTCATTACTTAATTGATACAATACGCCCCATATCTTACTACCTTCTTTAACCTCTATATTAGCATATCCAGAACCATCTCCTTTAACTTTATTAAAACAAAGATGGTAATTCTCAAGAAATCCTACCTTCCAAATTAAACCCTTTCTTTTCACTCGCTCCTCTAATCTCGATTGTTTCATATTTGACCCATAAGCAAAATACCAAATCATTCGTTCAATTCCTTTAATGATTCTTTTATATCTTATAAATTTACACTGAATATTGACCCTTTTTTATCACTTTTCAAATACCTGGGCATGTTCCCACAATATTATTTTCATTACCCTCATGAGGTCATTTTCTGGAGACTCTTCTGGACTTATTTCCATACTCTTAAATTTTTCTTTTAGTTCTTTTGAATAAGCCACTGGATTTTTTGCCTTTGATTTATCTATTTCATCTGTTTTTTTCTCAATATCCTTTTTTACCTCTTGAATCAATGGATCTTCCGAAAAGAGAAGTTTTTCAAGAGTAGAAACCAAATCCTCTTCAAATTGAGCTTCTTCCACTTTTCCTTTAATCTCAATGGGGTAAACATAAATGTTTTTGCGATTTCTGTATTGCTTTGGAAGAATATCGAAAAACCATGCTAATGTAAAAGTTTTCAAAAACCTTTCTTCTTCAAGTAAATTTACTATTCGAGGATTTAAAGACCTCACCTTTTCTCCCAAAACCGACTCTAACTTGATCTCATATCCAGAAGCATTCTTCTCGGCAAGGAATATGTGAAGAGGTGTAACTCTTAATCTTCTTTTAATTAGTTGATTATAATGATTTCTATAAGGAATTTCAGTGGCCATAAGGTTAGGAAATCCCCTCATTTTGATAAAATGCTTCATTTCCCATCGAATTATCTGATGTAAGTCATGAAAAGAAGGTTTATTTTGAAATTTTTTTGCAAGCCTATCTGCAAAATCCTTGCCAGGTGGAGAAACATTCCATTCAGCAAAGACTTGAATATTATCAGAGGTAACCCTTGTAGCTCCTGCACCGAGTTCTCCTCTTTGTTGCTCTATTGAGGAAAAATCAGCCAAAGGAGTAGATTTTCGTTCAATCTCAGATGCAAAAGAATCAACCTCAATGTTTTTAAAAACTAAAATGTCCATTATGGATATATTTTTTAAATCTTGAAATTTGCCAAGCCTTAAGAAATTATCTACAAAGACATAGTTCCATTCTATGGGTTTTTCTTTTAGTTCTTTCCAGGGAGAAAATTGGGCAGGGAGAAGGCATGAAAGAGCGTTAAGAGGCTCTTCTGGAATGTCAAATTCCCACTTAAAGGTTCTAATTATCTCATCAAAATTTGGATGGGGAAGTTTCTTATAAAGCATTTTCTGAAAGAGGTCTAAAGGTTCTTGTTTCTGAAATATCAATTGATAAAGCTTATTTTCGTATTCATCATCTGGTTCTGTGACATATTCCCTAATTTTTATAGCTTTCTTATCTATGCGAACTTCTAAATGCTCTCTATACGCATTTTCAATGTATTTCTTTCCTTCTTTGAAAGTTTCTATCCAATTTTCAATCTGATTGTATAAATTTCTGCATAACTCAAGCTGCTCTCCAGCGATTTTAACCACATATTTCATCACTAATTCATTCTGGCGATATTCTGCAAGAATTTTCATTTCATTTCGATATTTTTTTTGACTGTTTCTAACTTTAAACTCAGATGCTTTTTGAGTAGAAAAACGGATTTTATCAGGGATATTCAAGCCATCATACTGAGTTTTTATGGAATCAAGAAAAATATTTAAAAAAGAAACAAGATCATCAAGAAATTTTTTAGCATGATCAATTGAACCTTTTCTATCCCCTTCTTCCAGAATATTTATAATATTTTTCTTTAAAATTTCAGAGAATTTCCTTAAATGGAGCTCAAAATAATAATTGAGCACTCCATAGTATGATCTTTGAGTACTTTTTGGAGTGCATTTATCGCTTTCTTCTCCTAAATTCTTATGAATTCTTTCTTGTATCATCTTCTCTATCTCTTCTATCGGTCTTCTAAAAATTATTTTAACTGGGATATCTTCTAATCTCAATTTGGGTAGAGAAATATCCTCTCCCTTAGATCCAAGCTCTATATATCTAAAAAGTATATCCTTTGTTGGCCTTATATCTCCTGGATGCTCCACAAGATATTTGACAAGATTTCTATTAAAGGGTGTATTGGCCGGGCTTCCGAGAAAATCCTGAGCTTCACTCTTTATTTCTGTAGAACCCTTAGAGCTCGGTAAAAGGAAAAAAGAAAGAACATCTGAAGCAAGTTTATGAGCAAAAGTCTGAATTACTTCTTGCACATCAAAAATATATCGATAAATTCCAAAAGTGCTGTATATAGGAGCCTGGATAGGATTATTTGCTGATTGAGCGATAAATTCACCAAGATGACGAACAACATTGGTGAGATAAGTCTGAGGACTCGAATCCTCTTTCAAATGTAGGAAAACATAATCAGCAATAGCAGGAATTATTCCCATATAATGTTTTATTTTACTTCCAGCCTCTCCTCCTATTTTGGTTCCATCTATAAAATAGCATAGAGAGAACAGACGAACCTTCCCTGCATTGACATTTTTAAGGCTATCACTGTAATCGATTTTTATATCGGGATTAAAAAGATGACGGTGCAATTCGCGAAATGCAGCAAAACAATTCTTTTCCATTGAATCCATGGATACTTCACTTCTTTCAGTAATAGCCACAGCTTCAAATCCTCTGGGAATAACCAAAAAAGCTGTAATTCTTGCTGGGGTTTGTTCTTCTCCTCTATCAATTATTGCGTTGTGAATAAGGTAAATAAAATCTAAAAAAGTTCCACAGCCTGTTCCTCCTGCAATGGAATTTACAATAAAAACTTGTATTTCCTGAGTAGGCTTTCCTTCATTGCCTATTGGAAGTAAACCTCCTATCCTAAAAATTGCATCTCTAACTTTGTTGTAGATATTTTCCATATTCAAGAACAGGGAATCTCGACTTGTCTGTCGTCTTTGTCCTGCCCCTGTAATATTATTTATTTCCTCTCTTGATAGATTGTAGCTCTTTGCATCATCTTCTTTTAGCCATTTGTAAATATATGGCCATTCCATGCCTTTTCCATCGGCAATATCAAAAATAGGCATAGCCCACATTCCACTGAAATTGCAAAATTCGGGCCCTCCTTCATAATTTAAGGAGAATACCTGTTTTCTTCCTCTTTCGAAAAGGAATCTCTCAATTCGAGGGGTTTCCTGACCAACAAGGTCAAAGGCAAGGAGAGAGATATTTTCAGGCATTATTCCATTGTTAGCTTCCAGGATATTCTTTTTTAAGTCAGTTATAAGCCATTTACCTGTACCACCTAATCCTATGACAATTGCTGGAAACATCTTTTACCTCCTCATTGAAATTTTAAAAAAGTTAACTTCTATATTCTAAAAGAAATTTTTCTTTTATGGTAACACTGTCTCGATCTTCTAACTCTTTTTCCTCATCGAATTTCTTTATCTTTAGAGTAGAGCTATATCGAATTTTTGGAATGGGTTTCTTTAGTCCTTCTTCTGTCTTTCTCCACACTGCTGCAATATATCCACATTTCATTCCAACTCTTTTTCCTATATCAAACTTTCTTTTTCCATACAAATAATAAATTAATGGCTCTTTATCATGCTCTTTTATTTCAATCTCGCCAGAAAGTTTAGGAAGACTAAATCTCCATAACCACCACTCGTTTTCCCTTAGAATGCGGCTCCAATCCCAAATAATTAATAAAAGAAAACTGAAAACAATTAAAAAATACCATCTATACATAAAGAAATCTATAAAGGTCATTCTTTTAATGAATATTACCTCCTCTGGATAAGCTTTGTATCGAACGCCAGTTTTTAGATTTCCACTAAGTTGGAAAATAAGTTTGAAAGTTCCTTTATTATGGAACTCTTTTTTAAAAAATATTCCTTCAAATTTATTTAAGTTTTTTACTTGTTTTAGAGGTATTGATTTTATTATTCTTTCTGAAAAATCTGAGATTTGTACAAAAATAAGACTATTTGGATCATCGATAAATACATCAGAAGGATTTACATCCGTCCCCTCTTTTTTCAGCTTTGCCTCAACTTTAATATCCTTAGAAAGAGCTATTTTTGAATATTCAAGTGGTTTCATATCATCCAAATATGGAATAGGTTCTACTGAAACTTCTATCTTTTTTTGAGAAATAACTAAATTACCTCCCTTCATCGTGGTTTCTATGGTATATCTCCCAATTTGAGAAGCAACAATGGATTTCTTTCCAATATAAATTCCAGGGCTCTTATTGAGAAACTCTATAAATTCCTCTTCTTCTTTTGGATTTATTATCTTTGCCCCAAGCCAAAGCCTGTATGCTGGATTTTCTTTAACAATACTTTTATCTCTCTTCAAAAAACTCGCTTTAATTTCAATTTCTTTCCCTTGAGGAAAGGGAGAATAAGGAGATATCAGTCTAACCTCAACTGGAATAATGGCTTTTCCAACCTCGACTTTCCCTTTTCCTTTCTCAATTTTGTATCTCCAATTTCCTGGAAAGGGATCATCTATGGAATAAATTTCTGAGTATTTTCCAGGAAAATATTTTGTATCAGGGTCGAATTTTTCAACTTTTTTACCATCATTGCGAATGATTACAAGATTAACATCTGGATTTTCCTTTAAAATCGAAAAAGTCACTTTTTCAAGATAGGGCTCAATTTCTATTTCTAATCCTTCCCCTGGAATCTCATCCCAATGGATATCAGGAGATTTAAGGAGCTGAAGAAGAATAGAGCTATAAAGTTTTTCTAATTCTTTTTCATCCATTTTGGATATTTTATATGTTTTATTTTTTGTGATTTCATTCCAATATATCTCATCTCTATCCCAAAAAGTATTTTTTACATCTATAGCTACCACATATATGGTACAATCCTTAAAATTTTCATTAACAAAATCCCTGATTTCAGAAAAATATTGTTCTTTAGTCCATCGTCTTTTGTCATCAGGCTCTCCATCTGTAAAAAAAACTAAAGCCTTCTGTCTTTCTTTTAAATCTCCTACTTTTTTGAAACCATCGTATGTCCTTTTTAAAGCAGAAATAAAGCTTGTATTACCCAAATCCATAGGTTTTATAAAATTTTTTATCTCATTTAATTTTTTTCCCTCTATATCATTTAATAAAAGCATCTCTTCTTGTAAATTTTCAGGAGCTCTATCTCCAAAATTTATTATTCCCACTCGATGATTAAAAAAATCTGACCTCTGAGAGGCTAAAAAATCTACAAAATATTTTGCAGAAGAGATTCTTATTCCATTAGGATCAGTAGATTTCATACTTCCTGATTGATCAATTGCCAAAAATACATCCAGTGGTTTTGGAAATTCTGTAATTATATCTTTTTCATTGGAATAAAGAATTGAAATAGATAAATAAAAAAATAGATATATGCTTAAAAAGGAAATCCCTTCTCTTCTCACTCTCTTCCTCCTATACATTTCTATTTTCTTTTTTTCAAGATTATTAAAAATTAAACCCCCTGTCAATCTCTACTTTTCCTTCTTATTTCCTTATTTTTTTAAGATTTTTTTCTAAATATTTAATTTTATATCTGACTTTTACATCCTAATAAAATTTACCATTTATCCACAAAAGGTTTATAAAAAACTTTGTTTTCTAAAAATTTAGCTATGGAATCAGCTTGGTATTTTATTATTTCTAAAAGGGTAAGTATCTTGCCCTGAAATTTTATTTTTGAATTTAATCTTTTTAAAATTTCTTCAACGAGTCTTTTTCTTGTTTCCTGAGTTAGTTCAGTCCCATCCATTTCTAACTTCTCCTTTCTTCTAATCATTTTGATAACCGCTTTGTCCACTACTGGTTGTCTAAATTCTTCAATTAAATCAAAAACAAGGGTTGGTTTTCCAATCTGTTCTTTATGTAAGAAACTAATATTAGGATTTAATCCAGCCAGTATAATTGCTTCGAATATTCTTGAATATAAAACTCCATACCCGTAGTTCAATAAGGAATTAACCAGATCAGTTGCTCCTTTTCTTTCTCGTCCTTCAAAATAAACCTCAGAACTAAGGAGATTTCTTATCAAATTCCAGTAATGGGAAGCTGATTGTCCCTCCAATGCAAAAAGTTTTAATCTAACTTTTTCAAAATCATTTTCTTTAGATAAAATTTTTAACTCTTCTAACAGGGAAGTCATTTTCTTAATGGATTCACTACATTGATTAAGAAAAGCAATCTCCTTTCTCTTTTTATATTTATTATAGTATTTTAATAAACTTATTTGATTTTTTATTTTTGCCTTCACAAAGGATATCGCCAGACGCAATCCTTTTTCATTTCTGGATGCTATAAGCTGCTGAGCACTGACTCTGAAAAGTGGAAATCTCGGTGAATAAATCTGAGCATATGGTTTTCCGTATGAATCCAGGAAATGTATAGGAATTTCATTTTCTGAGCAAAATTTTATCAAATTAGATGAAAGAGCCACTCCTTGAGAAAGAATTATTATATTTTTTAACCTAAAAAATGGCATCTCTAAGACTCTCTTCCCTTTTAGTTTAACAACAACTCTTCTACTTGTCTTTCCTAAAAAGGATCCAGGTTCTGAAATTAGAATTTCTGTTTCTTTCGAGAGAATCTTTTCATACTCTTTTTTCTTTTTCTCAACCACCCTTTCAACTGATAGAGGAGTTTTATCTTCTTCCTGCATAATAGAAACCGATTTTTCTGGAATTTTCTTGATTCCGCTCCGAGCAATTAAAAATTCCAAAAATTTCTTCTTTTCTTCTGCAGATTTTTCAATAAAAAATTCCATCTTATTCAAAGAACTTCTCAATTCATCTATCCTATCTTTAAATTCTTGTTTTCTTTTTAAGAAAACAGATAGATTGTAGAATAGAAAATTATCGAGGAATTGAAATTGGGTTTTAACATCACCAACCATATAATATCTTTTCCATCCTTCAATTGATTCATTTAGATCAACGACCAGCTCATCCATTGCAGAGATGGCATGATCTCTAAGAATTTGTTTTATTTTTTCTTGGATCTTTAAGATCTTGCTATCAGCAATGGCCTTTCTTTTATCTTTGAAGAGAAATCCTAAAAAGATAAATCCATCTTGAATGCTTCTTATCGGAATATTCTCAAAATTGAGTCGAAGGAAAAGCTGATTTTGGAGAAATATCTGAGCATCCTTGAATGCTTCTACTGCCTCCGCCCTGCTTTTGCCCAGAACAGTGAAATTATCTGCATATCTGATTAAAGAATATCCTCTCTTAGTCATTTCTTGATCAAAAGGATGAAGATATACGTTAGAAAGAAGAGGGGAGAGAACATTTCCCTGAGGAATCCCCTCTCCAACATCAGTCCATACACCTCTGTCAATAACTCCCATTTTAAGCCATAGCTCAACCAACCTCAGGATGCTCTTTTCCCATATTCTTCTTGAAAATAACGAAATCAGGAGATTGTGATCAATGGAATCAAAGAAATTGTCTATATCACAGCTAAAAGCCCAGGTTCTTCCCTCTTTTATGTATTCTTCGACTTTTTGAATAGCTTTTTGTGGACCTTTACCAGGTCTATAACCATAGCTACAATCAAGAAAAATGTGTTCAAATAGTGGTTCTATAACAATTTTAACCGCCTCCTGGACAATCTTATCCTTGATGCTGGGCAAAGCAATTATTCTTTTTTCTTCAGGCTTATCATGTTTTGGAATATAAATTCTTTTTACAGGCTCAGGAATATAAGTCTCTCTTTCTAATGAGATACCCAAAGATTGAAGATTCCTATCTAAATTTTTCTCAAAAGATTCAAGCGTTATTCTATCTATTCCTCCTTTTGAACCCTTTTCCTTAACCCTT
Organism: Acidobacteriota bacterium; assembly: GCA_040756905.1. Lineage (NCBI taxonomy): Bacteria > Pseudomonadati > Acidobacteriota > Acidobacteriota bacterium. Next base: position 29,304 of record JBFLYD010000058.1, on the reverse strand, counting down.
CTCCATGCCTGCCATAAGGTTCTAATATCACAGATTTTTGGAAATAATTTTCCCTTCATTTTTAATCCCCCAATATAAAAATTTTTTTAGCTATTAGCCTTTAGCTTTTAGTGTTATTGAGCTATGGCTAATAGCTTTTTTTGTTTTTTAATTCCTTTCAGAGGCCTTATCTCAATTTAACACTAATTACCTCAGCGGTTCTTTAATCAATTCAACAGGGTTTAAGCAGGGAGCTTCGGGCAATTGCTATCATTGTTTCAATTACCTCAGCGGTTCTTTAATCAATTCAACTACAGATGAACTAGTCCAATATTGGGTCAAAATAAAGGTGTTTCAATTACCTCAGCGGTTCTTTAATCAATTCCACAGCAGGAAAACTCTGGGTCGAACGGTCGAGAGGAATATCGTTTCAATTACCTCAGCGGTTCTTTAATCAATTCCATGGGAATACCGGCAAACGGCCGGATGGTCCGATACTCAGTTTCAATTACCTCAGCGGTTCTTTAATCAATTCCATTAGTATACACAACAGAATCAAACAATCCTTTATTGGTGTTTCAATTACCTCAGCGGTTCTTTAATCAATTCCATATAACCTTAGACTGTCCAGTAAAATATTTAAAATTACTTTCGTTTCAATTACCTCAGCGGTTCTTTAATCAATTCCATTATTCCACCCTGCCTCGGCACTTTTAAATTTTATTTAAGAGTTTCAATTACCTCAGCGGTTCTTTAATCAATTCCATCTGATTGAAGAAATACGAGCCAGAATTGCCAGACTGGCTCGTTTCAATTACCTCAGCGGTTCTTTAATCAATTCCATGCCGCCCGGATGGTCTATTGGGCTCAAGCTCATGTAGACATGTTTCAATTACCTCAGCGGTTCTTTAATCAATTCCATGGCAGCTGAAGCCATTCAGAGGGCTCGTTCCTCGAGGTTTCAATTACCTCAGCGGTTCTTTAATCAATTCCATCAAATTTGGCAAAAAGGCATCAGGTATAAGCCCTTGGTGTTTCAATTACCTCAGCGGTTCTTTAATCAATTCCATTGTCCTTCCATACATCGAACCACCATCAATTGCTCTCAAGCGTGTTTCAATTACCTCAGCGGTTCTTTAATCAATTCCATCTTGCTCAAATCCCTGGACCTTACGCATGCTATATAGTGTTTCAATTACCTCAGCGGTTCTTTAATCAATTCCATTATCGATATTGTTAACTCGATAGTGACCCAAGAAAAAAGTTTCAATTACCTCAGCGGTTCTTTAATCAATTCCATACTTACTCCAAACCCACCAACCAATAAAACCAACCGCGTTTCAATTACCTCAGCGGTTCTTTAATCAATTCCATTGAACCCATTAAACATGGGGAACACGTATACGTCACGTTTCAATTACCTCAGCGGTTCTTTAATCAATTCCATGCAATGAAGACCAGGGAATCCCCGTCACCTACGGTAAGATGGCGTTTCAATTACCTCAGCGGTTCTTTAATCAATTCCATTATTAGAGGGGTTTCCGCATATGCTACATATTACGTGGCGTTTCAATTACCTCAGCGGTTCTTTAATCAATTCCATTGCTACATATTACGTGGCATATGTGCAAGGGGAAAATGGGGTTTCAATTACCTCAGCGGTTCTTTAATCAATTCCATGTTCTCATATTACACACAAGGGTATAATATAAAAGGAGGTGTTTCAATTACCTCAGCGGTTCTTTAATCAATTCCATCTTTTGGAGACTCTCCTGAACATTCAGGAGAGAAAAGAGTGTTTCAATTACCTCAGCGGTTCTTTAATCAATTCCATGAATGAAAATGGCGAGCCTGTATATGTAAGAACATTTCAAAGGTTTCAATTACCTCAGCGGTTCTTTAATCAATTCCATCCACCAAAAGGTAAAGGAGGAGGAAAAATGAAAAAATTTTTTGTTTCAATTACCTCAGCGGTTCTTTAATCAATTCCATGATGCTTTGATGGATGTATCCTTAGTGATTATCGATGAACAGTTTCAATTACCTCAGCGGTTCTTTAATCAATTCCATTGAGGAAGAAATAGAGCCTCTAGGGAAAAGAGAAGGGCTGTTTCAATTACCTCAGCGGTTCTTTAATCAATTCCATATTTTAAATAAAGGAAGCGGTTAATTTCTGCATTTTTTGTTTCAATTACCTCAGCGGTTCTTTAATCAATTCCATGAATACTTCGAGGGAGTCACTATAGCTTTCGGACACCTTGTTTCAATTACCTCAGCGGTTCTTTAATCAATTCCATCAAGAGTATGGACTGAAGAACATCTGGGAGTTAAAAGGTTTCAATTACCTCAGCGGTTCTTTAATCAATTCCATTCCGATGTTATTAAGGAGATAGAGGGGCTCCAAGTGTTTCAATTACCTCAGCGGTTCTTTAATCAATTCCATTTAATAAGAAGCTGATTCCAAAAAAAAGGAGGTGACGTTTCAATTACCTCAGCGGTTCTTTAATCAATTCCATTGGGAGCAGCCGCCCTAGATAAGTCAGGTGAAATAAGTTTCAATTACCTCAGCGGTTCTTTAATCAATTCCATTTCGATAAAAAGAAGGCGCCGATTTCTGGCAACATATCAAGTTTCAATTACCTCAGCGGTTCTTTAATCAATTCCATTGGGGTCGGAGGTTCGAATCCTCTCGCCCCGACATTTGTGGTTTCAATTACCTCAGCGGTTCTTTAATCAATTCCATTGAATAATTGGAGCGCGGGTTCGAATCCCGCCCTCTCCGGTTTCAATTACCTCAGCGGTTCTTTAATCAATTCCATAGGAGAAATGAAAAGACTAAAAAACAAATGGGGAAAAGGGTTTCAATTACCTCAGCGGTTCTTTAATCAATTCCATTTTAAAAACGCAATTATAGAGAAGTGTAGAGAAATAGTTTCAATTACCTCAGCGGTTCTTTAATCAATTCCATTTTACATAAACCCATTTTTCTTCATAAGCTTTCACTAGTTTCAATTACCTCAGCGGTTCTTTAATCAATTCCATTCTCAGGGAATAATCAGACAATATTGGACAGGTGGATTTCGTTTCAATTACCTCAGCGGTTCTTTAATCAATTCCATATTGTGGAGAAACCCAAAAAGTGGGAGCGAGCCATCGCAGTTTCAATTACCTCAGCGGTTCTTTAATCAATTCCATCTTTGCGGTTCGCAAAAGCCCATGCTGGGATTTCAGGGTTTCAATTACCTCAGCGGTTCTTTAATCAATTCCATTTCAAAAAAAAGGAGGAAACAATGAAAACGGTCGTGGTGTTTCAATTACCTCAGCGGTTCTTTAATCAATTCCATAGATATTATCCATCGAAAAGAGAAAGAGAATCTTCTGTTTCAATTACCTCAGCGGTTCTTTAATCAATTCCATATGAGATCAGGAAACAGTTCGCCTCCAAAAACAAATAGTTTCAATTACCTCAGCGGTTCTTTAATCAATTCCATAAAAAAATTTTTGGGTAAATTAAAATACTTCGACCTGTTTCAATTACCTCAGCGGTTCTTTAATCAATTCCATTAAAGACCATGAAAGTAATGCTTCCAAATTAATAAGAAAGTTTCAATTACCTCAGCGGTTCTTTAATCAATTCCATGACTACGTCCCCTACGAGGGCGAGCAGCTGGAGTTCGTGGTTGTTTCAATTACCTCAGCGGTTCTTTAATCAATTCCATAAAAAATGGAAGTCAGAGAAGAAATGAGAGTAAAAGCGTTTCAATTACCTCAGCGGTTCTTTAATCAATTCCATAGCTCAATTTTCCTATATTCAGAAGCTAAAATCAAGAGAATTTTTTTGCTGTCCATTTTTATCTTCATAATATCTATTCTCCCAAGGTTCAAAATTTTCGAAAATGACCTCCCTTTGAGCTCTGAAATTTTAGTATTTGAACATTTAAAAATTTTAACACATTGATTTTAAATAATTTACTTACATCATTTTTTCGAAAATCATTTTGGCCTCTTGAGGTTTCTTGCCATTTTCGAAAATTTATCTCTATATTTAAATTTACCCTTTTTTAAATCCTTTATTTTTAATGCTTTCGAGGAGATCAATTTTAGCATCTATTTCATTTTTCGAAAATTGATTTCTTTATCCATTCGAAAACCTGATTTTCGAATTTTTTCTAAAGCTTTCATAAAGATATTTTTGAACCAAAATTCAATTATCTTCTGAATAATCAGTTACTTAAAGAAGATAACTAACTTTTTTCATTTTTTCGAAAATCGATGGTCTTCTCGTTTCACCTGAAAAGGTCTCTTATTTTCATAGAACTATTTTCCCTCTAACCCGAGAGGGAATTTATTTATTAGCCTTTACCATCCACTTCAATTCTTTCAATACAACTCCCACACAAGAAGTAGTAGCGGATACTGTCTTCTTTTCCATCTATTACTCTACGTAGTTCAGCCTGTAGATTTTCTATCTGTTTCTTATTGAGATCGCATTCAAAGACACTATATTGAACATGATTTCCATAATTTTTGAGTTCATTTAACACCCTGTTTCTCCTCTTATCATCTACTATATCATAGCTTACAACTACAAACATTTCAATAATCCCAATCGATTTTATATCTTCCAAGGCCAAAGCTTGTTCCATTACCTATATGAAGAGCTTCACCCAGTTCAATCAGGGGAAGCCATTCTTTTATCTCTCCATTGAATGAAATATTTCCTGTAAAGCCTCCTAATATTATTTTCTCTTTTAATCGGGAAGAGAAATGCGTCCAATCATTCCATCTTAAGTTAGAATGATTAATTTTAATTGAACGACTTTTCTCTACAAGAGATTTTAAGTCAAGCTCTATTTTAGAATCGCAGTGAAAATTTGAAAGAAGAGAAAGCCTGATAAGAAGGCTTTTTATGATGTTAGAGAATTGAGGTTCTACAATAAGGTCTTTTTTCTCTTTTATCCTCGTAGGAGTTAAAAAATTAAGGTTTAAATTATTCCCTTTTATTGTTTTTTCATCATTAGTGGAGCAAAGGTCTTCTTGAGGGATCTCTTTAAATAACTCTGTGGAACCATCAAAAATAGTAAATTCTTTGTTATTTTTTAAAAGACTAACAGAGTCCAATCTATATTTAGCATGGCTTGAACCTAATCCTTTTCTACCGATTTCTCTAAAGGCAAAGACCACATAAGGAAGATAATTTATTGCCTTTCCTATGAGGATTAAATCAAATTGAAATATCTCACCAGCCTTATATTGTGTTTTTTCATCAAGATGAGGTTCAAGAACAAATGGATGGGGAACAGAGGTTTTCAATGAAAGAAAATATACCTCTTTTTTTAAATTTGGGGTCTCAAAGAGATAGCTATAGACACAGGATTCTTTCATTATACAGTCCTCGCAAAGCTTAATTTGCCTTTGGACACAGAAAATCTTTCTTAACATATATCCAAATGCACCTCTTAATAAAGCGCCTTTGTAAGAAGGGATCGAAATATCATCCTGAAATAATAGATTGAATCTGTATTTTTCAAATTTTAGAGACTGAAATTTTTCTTTTAGGTTCAGCATTTAAATTATCGCCTTTATCTCTGGAAATAAAGCCTTTTCAAGAAGATGGAATTTCTCTAATTCAGGAATAAAAGAATTTGCCAATTTTAGAGTCTCCTCTTTTAAATTTTCGTAAGTCTCTTTCCCTACAGAAGCAATTCCATGAGCTAAAATAGAGTTATTTCGAGAGTGAAGAAGGTTCTTTAAATACTCATTTTTTAGATATTGATCTGCCCTTTCATCTCCTAAAGCTTTTAGTAGCTGGAAACCTCTTTCAATGCCGACTGCAATAGCTTTTTTAGAAAAGGAGAATTCAGGGAAAGAGGGATGAAGCTCCTGAGGAATTTCTTCAGGTTTTAAATTGGATGTATCTTTTCCTTTTTTGGCTAAAGCAATTTGTGCTATCATTTCCACAACCCTGTAAAGCCTTGCCACAGCATCATCATATTTTCCTTCTTCAGCCCGACGTTCTGCATTGATAATCAAATCAGAAAGAAGCTCTGGGGAGAATTTTAATATAAGAAGTTCTGTCTTTTCTTCTTCAGTTAAATCCTTTCCTTTTGATTTAACCTTTTCATTAAAATCCTTAAGTTTCATCGAAATTCTATTCAGAAGTTCTTTATTTTTAGAAATGTCTATTTGAATTTCCTGTATCTGTTCTTTGGATAAAGTTTTTATTATCTCATTCGCCTTAATGTGGTCAAATCTATCCCAGTACCAGTAGGTCTCAAAAAGGGATTCCCAGAATAAAAACTCTTTCTGTATATCAGGAAGATTGGAGGATTTTAAAATCTCATCACACAATGCAAGGCCAGCCTCAAATAACCTTTTATTAAAAAAGAGCTTAAGCTGACGCCTCTTATTATCGATACTCAGTTTTGTTGGATAAATTATCAAAACTCTCTCTGTTCCTGTAATTACTCTACCTGTAATTGGGTCTCTCTCTCCTGTCACATAGACTAATCTTTCCACCCCCAGAGAAGATGCAGCGATACTGAGCCCTGCTGTCATAGCTTTTGTTCCGCTTGTAAAATCAGCATCGATATTTTCTATGGGAATACCTTGGTTGACCAATTCAAGAATGATCTTTTTTGCCTCTTCAGCACATTTCTCCACATCATCTTCATTTCTTACAAAATGAAGAGGCTGAAAGCGAGATGAGATTTCAGGAACAAAAGGTTTCAATCTTTCAAGGAGGCTTTGACTTCGAGAACTGGCAAGGAAGATAATGCAATCGGGGTTAAGGCTCTTTATAGATTTAGCCAATCCATGTTCCACCCCTTCTCCGGTTCCTAAGGTCATAATCAGATATTTGGCCATTGGATTATTTTAATTATCTTTCTATACAATAAAATTATAAGCCATCTCTAATTACCTCTGAGAATTGCTAATCTTTCTATTACTGGAATAAGGCTTTCGGTTAATGATAATTTCAGGTTGTTTATTACCTCTGAATATAACATTTCAATTCTAAAGATTAAAAGAGCTTCTTCGCTGGAAAGCTTATGTAGGTGATTTTTTTGTTTAAATTTAAGATCCATATATTCAGCATCCATATAAATTGGTAAACTCCAGTAACTTGCAGAGCGCAGGTGATTAGGGAGATTATGAGAAGACAAAATAATTGGTCGAGAGGATCTTTCAAATGTTTGATCTAAATTTATATTCCCTTTTTTATCAAAAAGATAAATTCTAACTTTAGATTTATCGATTCCTTCAGGGTTAAGTTTCTCAAAAAGGAGATATTCATTTTCCTCGCCCCTTATATTTAATAACTCGTTCTGCCTTACCCAAAGTTCTCCCTCCTTTGTAATAATGGCATTGGGCCTGGTAGCAATTCTTCTGGCATCAAGAGGTATGATATGGGGTAAGAAAATTCTGGCTAACCTGTAACTATGTTTCAACTCAGTAATTTCTTGACCCTTGCCATAGATAGTTTTTAGTTCATGATGAATTTCTGAATCTGGTTTCCGGATTATTTTTAAATATTCATCTGTGATTTGAGAAATTACTTCCTTCTGATCTCTATTTTCAAAAAGCTCTGGATTTCTAAGTATTTCAATAAATTCATTTCCTACATTACGATAAGTTCTTCCCACGATTCTACAATCAGTTATTTCATCCCAGATGAGAAACTTGGCTACAGGGCTTCTTGTAAATCTCCAGTCCTTAGGAGTTTGGGATTCCAATTTTTCTTTGATTCTTTTGATATGGTTTTCAGCATCAGGCTCTGTTAGTGGAGTTCTTATCTCTGCCTCACCCCCTGATTTCCAGCATCGCTCTATCATTCTTTCTATTAAATGACCCTTATTCTTTTCAATTGTTATGAAAGCCATTGTTTTGTTCTTATTTTTCTTTCATAACAAGAAATTCCATTGCTCTTATAGCTACCTTGATAGCATTACTTTCGCCCAAATCTAAACCCTTTTTTGTAATTTTTTCTTCCTTTGTGCGATTCACTATCACACCTGTTACACATCCCCCTCTCAGTCCTAAAGCACTGCAAATGGTGAGAACAGTTGAAGATTCCATCTCATAATTTAAAGCGCGTAGTTTTCTCCATTCTTCGGTCATGCCCTGAAATTTTCTTAATACGTATTTAGAAGAAGAATCATAGCGTTCCTGGCCAGGGTAGAAGGTATCCGATGATACAGTTATCCCGACATGAAATTGATTTTTTAAGTTATTCATGAGATTTTTAGCAGCTTCAATCAAAGCGAATAACACCTTATGATGGGCAACTGCAGGGTATTCTATCGGAGCATAATGAGTTGAGGCTCCATCAAGCCGCACAGAACCTGAGGTAATTATGACATCCCCAATATTTATACGAGGTTGTATGGCTCCAGTTGTTCCCACTCGAATGAATGTATTAACACCTAGTTGAGCCAACTCATCAATAGCAATTGAGGCGGCCGGCCCTCCAATTCCAGTTGAAGTAACAAGAACCTTTATATCCTTAATTTCAGTTAGATATGTGCAATATTCTCTTTTCCAGGCTAATTTCTCTGCTTTTGTATTGTAAGCTTTGGCAATCTCCTCAGCAATCGCTTCTGACCGGAAAGGATCCCCTGGTAGAAGCACATACTTTGCACCCTGGATTTTCTCTTCATCTAAGTCTAAATGATAAACATAACGATGAGGAGGCATTACAACCTCTTTATTTAATAATTGGTCTAAACATTCCTTCTTATATTCCTTGTTTTTCTACTCAGGCTGAATATTTTCCAATTCTACTCGTGGCTTATCCTTTTGTATTTCTAAGTGTTCAGAAGCATCAAGGATCTCTATGCCTACAATTTCTTCATTTGGGCCGAAATCAATGGCTACATCTTCGGTCAACCTTATTGTTGTTACCTGCATCGGACCTTTCTTGAAAGAAATATAAGCTGCATCCACCTGTGGATCATACTTTATTTTCATGCTTTACCTCATCTATAAAAACATAGAATGCCACATACTGATATGTGTTTTTATTATCTTTCCTTTTCTGGATAATAATATCTTCTTAATCTATGTGCCCAACCAAGAATATCGCGTAATTCATCTAAAGTGTAATCATTGGTTAAAGCATTAATCTTTTGTGCTGCTACAGACCAATTCTTTTGATTTGCATCGCTTGCGTGAGAAGCATTGAGAAAATTTCTAAAACTTGAAATATTTTTAACTCTTCGAAGGTAATTAAATGCCCACTTTATTTGTTTTGATGGATCTTTACCTAAATTTCCTACCAATTTATTTGCTTGATTCAGAAGAGTCTCTTTAGATTTTGATTTCATCAGGTGCTCCCTTTTGAAATTTTCTTATTATTGCTTCTACCTTAGTTTTAATATTCCACTCTCCACATTTGTTCCAATATTCTGTTATAAAAGATTGGAAATCAGTCTGAGGAAGCTTATTTCCAAGCCATCGCTTAGAATAACTTTCACCCTTAATGCATAAGCTTTTTCTTGCATCTAATTCTATTCTCACCTTTCCATGCTTTCGATTTTTAGCTCCTCCTAATTTTAAAGAAAACATGTGGTTTTTATCGCATCCCATCGATAGAAGAAACAAACCTAATTCCCAATTTTCAAAGTTTGTAAATTCTATAGAGGAGTCAAATTGAGCATCTTTCTTTATTGTTTCAATCCTCTCTTTTCTCCCCTGCGAAAGATTAGGGTGATCGAAGAAGTAAAATTTTCGTCCTTCACAAGCTTTCCATTCTCGAGGACCCCATCTTTGAAATATTTCCACCGCTTCTTTTGATTTTGCATTAGAAGATATAGTGTCATTGAAAAATATTCTTCCTTGATAATTTTTTGCTCCAAAGATGCGACAGGTAGGGCAAAAATCATCGCCATCACAATTCGCATCAAGACAGGAAGGAGAAAGAGCTTCGGAATAAATTCTTATGGTCCCTTTCAGGGAGGAGCCTGGAATTACTATTTTATCGCCTACCCTTGCGAATTTGATAACTTGCTTATTATTTTTAACTTCGGCTTCACCTGCGCCGATAAATAAATCACTTTCTGCTATAATGCGGATAAACAGTTGGCCTGAAAAATTGTTCTTATGGATAAAGCTATGTTCCACAAAAGGCAATTTTTCAATTGGGATGATCTCCACACAATAATAGTCAAATGTTTTAGACTGGGGATCTTGTTTATCATAACAATACTTTTTATTCATCTTTAACTCCTTTATCAATCATAGATTTAAATTTTCTGTATATGATTTTATTTTTTTTATCTTTGAATTCCTGGACAAGAATTTTTTTATAAGAAGAAAGAGATTTTAACCCATTATGACGTTTTATATCGGTTTCAAGCCAGATCTCTTTTTCGGTTACTTCATATTCACCATCCTCACAAATCACAGCATAGATTCCTTCTTCCCCAATCCAGGCTATTTCCTTCTTATCATTGAAAAGACGGACATTAAATAGGTTACCATATTTCTCTTTTAATGAATTAATCTGATTCTTTATGTGAGTCTTATCTCCATTTTTAATTTTCAGCCCATTTTCGTAATCTTCAATAATAAAAGTAAATCTTTCATCTATTTCTCTATTTATAATCTCATCAAGGGAAGAAAAAACTTCTATTTTACCTTTCATCTTCTTTACCTTTTTCCTCCACTAACTTAGAAAAAATCTTTAGAGCTTCTTCTTTAAATTTCGTGATTACTTTTTCTTCCTTAAGGATAAACTGGCTTGAAAATGTCAGGGGTTCGGACTTAATTCCATCTAATAGAATTTCATCCTCTTCCAAAAGGTCGTATTTCTTTATGAGGTCTTTGATATAACCTATCCCACGAATTTTTGAATCATTCTTTAGCATTCCGAATTGCTCTATTTTGAGTTCTTCTACTTTTAAATTTACTTTCCCAAGACCTCTTGTCTTGCCATAACCAATTTTCTGGAAGCCCTCGTCAATCTCTGAGAATGCTAGAAAAAGCAGAGACAATTGCCAGAGTTGGTAATTTTTTATCAATACCTCTCCATAAAAATTCCCCCCTGTAATTATTTCCAACTCAAAAGGACCATGCTTCACAGAACCTTTCCTTCGGTCTATAGAGACGCCTGGTCTTATCTGGATATATTTATTCTCAATTTCTGTTGCAATTTTTTTCTTTTCTTGTTCAGAAATTCCAAATCCCCAAGGAAAAATGTCGGTAAAGAAAACTCGAGATGCAATGTTAGTAGAGCCGAAAGTTCTACAGGCATAACAATGACCAGAATAGAAAAGTTTTTCAGGAGGTTCCGGAATATTTACAATGCTTGAGAGATATTTTTTCAGCGGCCTTAAGGTTATTGATTCTAAATAGTTCTGTCTTTCTCTTTTTTCTTTGATAACATTGATATATTGGCGGTAGAATGCACTACAGCTTTTGTCTTCCTCCTCAATTTTCTCCTCTACTATATTGCATACATCCAGATTCGAAGTTCTAAGGATTCTTTCAGCGCAACTTCTTATAACTCCTTTAATACTGGAACCAGGAATATAAACTACCCCTTGAGGAACAAAGGATGTTTTTAGACGAATGAATTCCATATCGGGTTTCGTAGGGTCGAGGGTTTCACCGCTTTTTATTAAAAAGGGTGTCACTGGCGTTATCTTTAAAAGTAAATTTACTTGATTATAAATTGCTTTAAGACCCAGATTTTGCATTGTCACCTCCAGCTTTTTTCTTTAACTCTTCAAGACATTTTTTCTTGAACTCTTCCACATTTATTTCCTCAATCTTTCTATCAATAAGGGTCTGAGGAGTTGCTTCCGTGCATTTTTCAATATTAATTTTTACCTTTCCTAAGCCTCTTGATGCATTGCCTCCTAAAAACCCGTAACCATTATTAAAACTATCGATGGCAAAAAATAGGAGACCTAACTCCCAATTCTCGGGATTTTCTATAAAAACTTCTAACTTAAATTTTACACCTGCAGGTATTGTTTCAAAATCATATTTTCCTCCTTCTTTTGCTACTCCTGACTCTCTGTCTATTACTACACCATCTCTGATTTGTAACATTAGCTCATGCCAGGTGTCTTTTTTAACTGGAAGGTCAAGGAAACGAATCCTTGAGGCGACCAAAGGATGCCCAAAAATTCCGCAGACAGTACAGAGTTTTTCTAACTTTTTCTCGGGGGACATGTTTTTAACTGATTCATCCTTTGGATCAATACAATTAGTGTGGTCTTCATCTATAAGATTACAGGTTTTAATATTAGGAGAATTAAAGCCACGGATAAAGGATTCAATAAATGAGCGAACAACACCCTTAAATGAAGAACCTGGAATGAAAGGATAACCTGGGAAATCTTTAATAACTGGCATATCACTTAAAGCACCTGCGTCAATTGCTCTTCCTTTTCCAATATGAAGGGCTGATAAAACCTCAATGCATCCTTCAAGTTTTACAATTCTTTCTAATTTACTAAGGTCTTTTCTCACCTTCTCCTCCTATTTTTTCAAGGTATTTCGCATACCTTATCAGGTAGCCGATAAAAAGCCTTATTGAATAAAGAGCTGTATCTGGGTTACTTGAAAAATATGTTTTTTCTTCTTCAATCTTTTTAATGAGAGCATCACCAAATTTCTTTCCTTCTTTTTCACTGAACCATTCTTTAATTCTTCCCATCTGGTATTTAATGTAATTTTTTATCTCTTCAATAGATGAGGTCGAAAAGGCAACGGTTCGAAGGTTCTGAAGTTGAGCTGTTTCAGGTATTTTTTCTCTTCCATAGTCATTGCAAAGTTTTTCTGCTTCTTTCACCAAGTGATCTTTTCTTTTCTCTATGCTTTCCAATCTTTCTAAAATACCTTCCATATTCACCTCCATTTATTTTTGTCCAAATAATAAATGAAACTTATCACCAAAAAAAACCTTGCCAAAGCCTTCGTATATTCTTAAGCCTAAGCCTTCTTTTTCTATATCTTTGAGCTTGCCAATAAGCCCGTCCCTTTTCATTTCTGTAGATAAGAGTAAAACACTACCCTTAGAAATCGTTGTTCTTAATTCTTTCCTGATATTCAGGGCAAAATTATATCCACCAGCAATTCCACTTCTGAGAAAACCAGCTTCTATGTTAAGATTTTGGTCGATCTTATCTTTTAACAGCTCATGCAGGCTTTTATTAAAGGGAAGAATAATATCTGAAAATAGGGTAATGGAAAAATAGGTTTTCTTATCAAATCCAAATAGATCTTCGCCGGCAATGTTTAAATTCCCCCTAATATCTTCAATCCTATTTTTAAGTTTTTGATTGAATTCTTCTAATTTTTCCTTAATTCCTTCCTCTGGATAAGAGCTTACCTCTATTTTCATTTTGCCAAAGCCACGGCTTCTTCCTCCACCCACAAATATTTCTGTAATATCAGATATTTTCTGAATTACCTCTGTATCTTTTCCATCCATTAGACCTACAAAGGAATATTCGGTAAATCCTCTTTGGGCTTTTATCTTTTTATCCCAGACCTCGTAGGAATAAAGGTTTCCTTCCTCAGCTGCCATAAGCTTTCGGTCTAACTTGAGTTTGGTTTCAAAATGGCTCTGCACTGGTATTTTTTGAGGAGATTCGCTAATCCATACATAGAAACCCTCGATTGCATCAAGTGGATTATTGCAGTAATTACACCTTTCAAAATCAGAAAGAAACACATTGACCCCATTTTCCTTAAGTTTTTTAAAGATAAAACTTTCTATCAACATATCCCTTATGCCATGAGAAGCTTCGGTTTTCCAACTGCTGGAGGGGGCCCGAATCCCTAACCCTGGAAATGCTTTACAGCACCGAGCAGAAAGAGGAATTGGTTTTGAAATAACTTTTCCTATGGAGGGATAAAAATGGGTAAGATGAATAGGGTTTTTAAGAAATGTATCGGAAAATATATCATCCTTGCCATATTCCTCAATCCATTTTTTCGCTAATGCGCCACGCAATGTAGAGCCTGGAATATAGTTAATAGATTCATAGAGAAATTCCCTTGGTTTCAAAAAACTTACTCGAAATTCCTCTTCTGGAATCAATCGGATTATATAGGTACTTAATTTTGTTATTTGTCTGTTTTTGTCTTTAGGAGGTGATAAAACTTCTTCAAAATCGAATTCAAAATAACCACAGCCACGGGATTTATCACCACCAATAAAAATTCCTATTTTTTTAAGAATATTTAGGTATCTTAAAAACTTATCTTTAATAGAGCTATCAAAATGTTCCTCATTTTTAACTTGAGCTTCAAATAAGAGATTCCCTAAAAAAGGTGCGGTTGTTTCGAAATTAAATAGATATTCTTCTTTTGATGTTCTCAGCTTTCTCGAGATTGCTACTCCTATACGAGAGGTATAACCTATGGAACACATTAATTTGCTTTTTTTAAAGAATTCTACTGACTCTCCAGAAAGATCACCATTTTCGAAACGAAGTATAGATTCTCTATTTTCATTACCAAAGATTAAATCTGTATCTGAGTCATTTGGAAAAATACGCTCATACTCTATCCTTAAAGCACCCTTTATTGCAGTGGCAGGAATTATCGGAATTCCTTCTTCATTTCTGGCAGTGGCCTTATCAAAAAATAAAGAAGAGGTATACCCACTAATAGAAAGAGCGGTTTTTAATTTAAATTTTAATTTTAACATTTTAAACCTCTACCTTTCTTTTATAAAGCTCCATTAAATCTAGAAAAGGGGTTTCGTATTGAGTAGGGCTAATCCTTTTTATAAAAAAAGATTCCCACTCAGAAGAGTAAAAATTCCCAGTTATTTCTTCTAACTTTTTCTGCCATTCATCACTTCTTGCCACCTGATACATAATATTGAGCTTTGCAACCTCAGGATGTTCGAGAAGATGCTCAAGGACGATATATAGTTGAGACGAGGGAAACCTATTTAGTGCTTCCAAGCTTTTGATTATTTTATCATTGAATTCCTCCCATTTATAAGGCTTTGATGTTAATCGATACTCTATATGAGATATTTCTCTTAATAATTCAATTCTTCGTAATTCTTCAATACTCAAATTTAGAGGAGAGCCACCTTTTATAACCATATAGTCAAAATAATCAAAGGTAAATTTTTCATCCTTTTGATAGGCTAATCTTTTTGCATTTTTCATAAGAGCATTTACATATTGAAAAAGATATCGGATTGGGAAATGGTGACTCGCTATAACCAAACCAATATCAAGAGAAAGATGCTTTAGCTTATCAATAAACTTAATCTGAGTTCTAAATTTATCTATGATTTTCCTTATTGCTAGAATAGACTTTTTAGCTGGAAGAAGCAGGACAAGATCGTCTCCACCTATTACTGGAGCTATATATCTGTGCTTGAGCTTCAATTCATTTATTGTATCTTCGAGGATCTCTCTACTAATTTCATAAAGTTTTTCTGGAAATTCTCTGAACTCCGGAAGAGTAAAGGTTTCCAGAATTGAGCCTGTGTTATGCCCGTCAGCATAAATAATAGCAAGATAATCCTCTTCAGAATTTTCTTTATTTTCTTTAACAATATTTTCAAGCGTTAAACCTGAGGACAATATTTTTTCTCTAAATTTCTTTCTCTTATTAAAACAAGAATCGCAGATATACCTCTCTTCTTCATCACGATATTTATAATCATATTGAGTAACAGGATATACGCCGCAAGAACCGCACCTTTTGAAATAGGGTGGTATCCGAATGCTATAGCTACTGATGGCAAGTTTTTGGTCCTTTTTAAAGCGTAGCTTTTCTGAAAGGTGTTTAAATATTGTGCTAAAATTGTTTTCAATTTCTTTGACTTGAACTTCAATTTTCTCTGCAGTTAAGCTCGCTGTAACTGAGGCTTTATGAAATTCATCTTCAATCTTTTTTATGATTTTATCTGCGTTAGACACAGGTGAGATAATAAGACCACCTCCTCCATGAGCATATATGACATTTTCTTCTGTTAACATGTTGTCAATTTCTTTTATCCACTTAAAAATCTGATCCTTATTTAACTCACGAACAATCTCACTGGCTCCCCCTATCTCTATCGGTTTACTTGTAGCAAAGACATATTCTTGAATCTTATCTGCATCGAAACCGATTATAGAGATATAACCATTTTCCTCACAAGATTTGATAATATTTTTATCTATTTCTTCCATTTTTAAATCTCCTTCTTTTCAATCTCGAAATTATTAATACCCATTCCTTTTAAATAACCTTGAATAGGGCTCAATTCTCCTTTTATATCGTTCTCTATCATCCCAAGTATTTCTTGGTTTGAATCCTTTTCCGCAAAGAGAAATGCTTTTAAAATATTGGTTTCCCTTTTTAAGTAAACAAATCTTACTGAACTATGTTTTACAAAGTCAACCCATTGCTTGGCTTTAAACACAATTCTATTTTTTAAACTTACACACTCAAGTTTATTCCAATCCGAGCCATTTAGGGCTTCTTTGAATTCTTTTGCAAGAGAGCAAACCAATTCTTTTAAATCCTTTTCTATTTTGTTAATCCCATTTTGTGTAAAAGTATTTTTTTCGCATTTATTTATAAACTCTTTAATTTTTTGATTATTACTGCAATCTAAATTGTCAAGTTGTTTTTTACAGAATTCTATCTCCATATCTGTTCTTTGTTTACGCATTTTTTTATATGAGGGGTCAATAACTCTATCTGCTTGAACATCACAGGCATCAAGAAGACGAAGGAGAGCTGTGATTAGAAGAACATTATCTTTATTAATTTTACCTTTGAAATGATTAAAAATGCTATTATCAGAAAGAACTTTTTCTAATGGACAAATTTTATTGGTTAATATTCCTGCGGAGTAAGGATTATTAATCGGATTATTATTATTTAATGGCATTTTTTTGCGATGATATTCTGAAATAAGTGCGACCAATTTTTTACCTTCCTTATCCTCTATATAATTTCCATCTCTAATCATTTGTGCAGAAGAGAAATGATGCCACTCTCTTACCAAGGATGGCATCAAAGAAATAGGTAAGATATTTGTATCATCTTTATATTCAAGAGCAGAATGCCCTATATCATGAAGCCAGATAGCACATAATAAAAGATATAAACCTGCACTCTCTCCTATATTTTTATAAAGTTCTGGATAATATTTAAATAAATAATAAGCCATTTCTAAGAGTCTTAAACTATGACCTCTTGCATGTTCCACTGTTTCTGGAATTTGATCTCCAATCCAAAGATGTTCCCAATCTGGCAATTTATTCTTAATGATCCTTTTGTAATTATTATCAAGTTGCTCTATAAGATAATATCCATAACCATATCTCCTTGTTTTATTTTCAATATAATAATTATATATAAGTTCACCAAAAGCCCCTCTTTTATAATAATTATACTGATCATAGAGGAACTTACACCTTTCTGGAAGAATATTCCAAACCATTCCATTAATTTTGTCTTGTTGAATTATCCCTCTAATTTCATCTACCCGTCTTATGTCCCAGGAAACAGGGAGAGGAGGTGTTATAATAACTGTTCTCGATTCCTCATGGGCATAGAAAACCTTTATCTTTTCATCAACAAAGCCAAGCAGTGATGTAATTGGTACTATGCCTTTATAACCTCCTGTAATATTTACATAAATTTCGTCATAATCTTTGGAAGATATTTCCTTATTTATTTTATCTGCTAAAGAAGACAATCCTTGAAGGAAATCACTTGAATAATTTGCGCTAATATTGACTCCTGAAATAACATTAAATTTAAAACAGAAATTTGCGAAATTATATTTTGTTTTTATACTTTCTTGGTATTTTTCAAGAGAAGATTTTATTTTTTCTGCTAACTTATCTGTCTCAGTTGTCGGAATGAAGACAATGGCTATTTCATTTTTTTTATTTCTTTTAAACTCTTCAAAAAGAAGAAGTAGACTCTGAATTTCTGCACATGGATATCTATCCTGATGAGCATTATTCTGAAATTGGCTAAAAAATTCATTTAACTTATTATCTAATGTTTTATTTGCCACTAATTGATTTTCTTCTCCTTTCAAAATATTACAGATTTCGTTCACTAAAGTAGTCTTATC
This sequence comes from Acidobacteriota bacterium, assembly GCA_040756905.1. Lineage (NCBI taxonomy): Bacteria > Pseudomonadati > Acidobacteriota > Acidobacteriota bacterium. Next base: position 11,258 of record JBFLYD010000058.1, on the reverse strand, counting down.
ATTGGCATTTAATAAGTTTAGATTAATGCACTTTTTATTTTTCAATTTTTCTAATCGGTCTTCTCTATATTTCTCGATTAATGATTTACCCACTGGAACAATAATTTTTATCTTCATTGTCATTCCATTTATTTAAATAATTGAAAATAACATTTTATTTTTCTTCCAAAATTTTTTTTCTAAATCTCATTTAGAAATCATCTCTTTTCCCCTTTTGAGTTTGGAAAGTTATTTTCTTTTTAATCTTTTTCATAAATTCAGCATCACCTTGTATTTTTAGTGATTTCAAATTCTTTTATTTTTTATATTAATTATTTTTTTATTCTTTTCCCTCATTCTATTTATTGAAAATATTTAACTACAGAACCTAAAATCATGTCAAGCATCATTTTTCCACTCTCAGCAACATATTAAAATAATTTGTTTTATCCTCTTTTAACATTAAATATTTTTTTACCTCAGTTTTAATTTATTCCTCTATTATATATTTAGTGGCAAAAAATGGAACTGCAGAAAAAATTTTTGAAATTTGGATAAATTGAAAAAGCAAGGTAAATATAATAGTCTAATTGATATCCACGTTTTTTTGATTTAGAAAGAAATGGATTTTAAAGCAAACACATTATATAAATGTAGGGCAACCCTTTAGGGTTGCCTGATGCAAGGCTAAAGCCTTGCCCTACATGTAACATTATTTATTGTATTTGTATTAGTTAATCGAGGTTTGGTTAATTGAGTCTGTAGGATTGATTTAAGAGAATTGATTTTAGGGGAGGAGGGTGGAGGATTTTGAAAGGACTGCAAAGGGCTGGGGGAAAATACCTAAGATTAAAATGGCTAATACTGCAATTCCTAAGGCTATGGATAGAGATGGGGATGGAGAGAATTTAACCTCCTCTGAGGGTTCTTTCATGAAAACAGCCTGGCCGATTCTGAAATAATAGAAAAGAGATATTGCTGAATTCAACACCCCAGCAACTGCAAGCCATACAAGTCCCTCTTTTATTGCAGAGGAGAAGATAAAATATTTTCCAAAAAACCCTCCTGTTGGTGGGATTCCAACAAGAGACATTAAAATTATTACTATCGCAAAAGAAAATAAAAGAGAATTCTTGGCAAGGCCATTGAAATCATCAACATCTTCTCCCCATTTATCTCCCTTTTTCAAAAATAATATCAATCCAAAAGCAGCTGAGTTCATGAAAAGGTATGCAAGAAGGTAGAATAAAATTCCTGGCTCCCCAAAGTCTCCTCCTGCTGCAAACCCTATAAGTATATATCCTGCATGGGCTATCGATGAATATGCAAGCATCCTTTTCAAGCTCTTTTGAGTTAAAGCTGCAAAATTTCCATATGTCATCGTAAAAAAAGAGACCCAGGCAATGAGTGTTCTCCATTCGCTACTTAAGGATGAGAAAGCTTCCAGGAATATCCTCAAAAAAATTGCAAAAGAGGCTGCTTTTGGGCCTGTCGAAATAAAAAGAGTTACAGGAGTTGGAGCTCCTTCATACACATCAGGTGTCCACATGTGAAAAGGAACAGCAGCGATTTTAAAAAATAGAGCTGATGAAACGATAAGCATTGTGAATATAAGGTATGGATTCTTTCCGAGGACAACTAAATTTGTGGATATAGCTTTAAGAGAAGTGTTTCCTGATAATCCAAATACAAAGGAAAGTCCAAATAGAAAAATTCCAGTAGAAAGAGTCCCTAAGATAAAATATTTTAAGCCTGCTTCATTCGACCTCAAATCTTTCTTCAGATAGCCTGAAAGAACATAGGAACTGATAGCCATAAGCTCATAACTTATAAATATGGAAATTAAGTCGATAGAGGAGGCCATAAACATCATTCCCACAGTGCACAGGAGAATAAAGAAATAGTATTCGGAAAGCTGAAATTTCTCATCATTTAGAAATCTTATTGAGAATAAAATTGCAATAACAGATGAAATAAGGAATATCGATTTAAAAAAAAGAGAAAAGTTATCGAGTGTTAAAGCTTCAAAGAAAAAAGATTCACCTTTTTTCTGAAAAAATAGTATGAAAAATGAAATTGCCAGACCTGAAAGGGCTATATACGGGACAATCCTCTTTTTTTCTTTTGAAAGAAATGGGTCAAGAATCAATATTAAAAAAGAGACAATCGATAAAAAAATTTCAGATAATATTGAACCTAAATCACCTGCTATCGAGGACAGCATCTTTTTCTCCAATATTTTTATTTTTTAATCTTTCCAATCCTGATGGCGTGTAACTTATATGACTTTTTTTAGTGGGCTTTATGAGAAGATGATTGGTTGGGGAAATATTTATGGGAAAACCCACTGATGCTTTTTTTGAAAGGAAATCGGGTTGAACCCTTTCAACAATTTTTGTCACTGAAGCATCCATTGCCTTTATGTAAGGCTTTGGATAGATTCCGATCCAGAATGCAAGAATAATCAACGGCACAAATGATGCAAACTCTATCAAGTTCAAATCTTTCATCTCCAGATTTTTTTCATTTTTTATCGTACCGAGCATCACTCTCTGATAGAGCCAGAGCATGTATGCAGCTCCGAGTACAATTCCAGTTGCTGCTAAAGCAGCCCATAGCCATTTAACCTGAAAAGTCCCAACTAAAATCATAAATTCACCTATAAATCCGTTAAGTCCTGGTAATCCAATCGATGAAAACATCATGATTGCAAAAACTGCAGAATATAAAGGCATAATTTTAGCAAGGCCTTCATAATCAGAAATCATCCTCGTATGACGTCTGTCATAAACATTTCCTACAATCATAAATAGAGCCCCTGTGCTTATTCCATGATTCACCATTTGAAGAACACTTCCCTTGATTCCAACAGGAGTCATTGCAAACATACCGAGCATCACAAACCCCATATGGCTCACTGAAGAATATGCGACCAGCCTCTTCCAGTCTTTCTGCATCATAGAAACCAAAGCTCCATAGATTATCGCAACTATCGCCAGAAAAACCATCAACGGGATAAATTTTTTCGAAGCGTCAGGAAGGATTGGAAGGGAAAACCTTATAAATCCATATGTTCCCATTTTTAGGAGAATTCCTGCAAGAAGAACTGACCCAGCTGTTGGAGCTTCAGTATGAGCATCTGGCAACCATGTATGGAATGGAAACATCGGAACCTTTATTGCAAATCCGAAGAAAAATGCCAGGAATATCCAGAATTGAGCTTTTGGGTCAAAATTAAACTCCATCATTTTTAAAGCATCAAAGGTGTAATCTCCAGTGGTTCCTCCATGAATGAAGTAAAGAGCCAGAATTCCGAGGAGCATTAGAACTGACCCAAAAAGGGTATAAAGGAAAAACTTTATCGCTGCATATAATTTGTTGTAAGTTCCCCATATTCCAATCAGAAAATACATCGGAACGAGAACGATCTCCCAGAATACATAAAAGAGAATAAAATCAAGGGAAACAAAAACTCCAATCATTCCTGTCTCTAAAAGAAGAAGGAGAATATAGAACTCCTTTAATCTTTCAGTTATTCCTCCCCATGAACATAAAACACTTATGAATGAAAGTAGAGTTGTAAGGAGGACAAGAAGAAGACTTATTCCATCAATTCCCATAAAGTATTGAACTCCAATCGCTGGAATCCAGCTGACTTTTTCCACAAACTGCATTCCTGACAAAGAGGGATCAAAATAAAGGAGCAAAAGAAGGGAAATTAAAAAATTCAAACCTGCAACTATGTTAGCAATCCATTTTATTTCTTTTTCTTTCTCTCGCTGCACAAATAGGAGTATAAGTATTCCAAATACAGGAAAAAATGTAATTATTGTTAATAACGGCAAATTTTGAAAATCCATATTATCCTCTCATAAAAATAAAGTTACAGTTACAAAAATCAATATTCCAAAAATTATGGCAAGAGCATAATTTTGAATTAGTCCTGTCTGAAGCTTTCTGAATATAATACTTCCTATGCTTATAATCTTTCCTACAAAGTTTACAAGTCCGTCCACTACTCTGTTGTCAAAAAGAACTGAAGAAGATGATGTCTCTCTTGTAAATAATGCTGTTCCATTTATAAATCCATCTATAACTTTTAAATCATATTCAGAAAGAAAAGTCCCCATGTTAAGGGTTCCTTTTACAAATGTTTTTCCATAGATCTCATCAACAAAATACTTATTGTAAAGGAGGTTGTATATTCTCTTGAATCTCTGGGAGAGTATCTCTGGAAGGTTTCTTTTCTTTATGTAAAATAACCATGAGATAAGTATTCCAGTTAGGGCTGCTAAAGAGGAAAGAGTCATGAGGATGAATTCTCCTTGATGGGAGAGAGAGTGGTGTTCGTTTTTTAGCTTTATAACTGGTGAGAGAAACTCTTCAAACCAGTTTCTCCCTCCCAGGACTTCTGGAAGACCTATGTAACCACCTATAAAGGAGAGAAAAGAAAGGATGAGGAGGGGATAAGTCATGATAGGAGGAGATTCATGGGGATGGGAATCATTTCTTTTTTCTCCATAGAATACTAAAAATATGAGTCTGAACATGTAGAAGGAGGTTAAAGAGGCTGTTATAAGAGCAAGGATGTAGAGAGAGAGGTTTCCACTTTGATATACACGGAGTAATATTTCATCTTTTGAGAAAAAACCAGATAGACCAGGGACTCCTGAAATCGAGAGGGCTCCTATGAGAAATGATGGAAATGTGAGTGGAAGGTATCTCTTCATTCCTCCCATCCTCTCAATATTCATTTCACCAGAAAGGGAGTGAATCACTGAGCCTGCAGAGAGAAAAAGGAGTGATTTGAAGAATGAATGGGTTACAAGGTGAAACATTCCAGAGGAGAAAGAGGCAACACCACATCCTAAAAACATATAACCTATCTGGGAGATTGTGGAGTAGGCGAGGATTCTCTTTATGTCATTTTGAACCAGTGCCATTGTGGCAGAGTAAAGGGCAGTTACACCACCTACAACTGCAACAACTAAAAGGGAGACTTCAGAGAATGTAAAAAGAGAATTCATTCTTGAAACCATGTAAACTCCTGCAACAACCATTGTGGCTGCATGAATGAGTGCAGAGACAGGAGTTGGTCCTTCCATGGCATCTGGTAACCAGACATAGAGGGGAATCTGGGCTGATTTTCCTACAGCCCCACAGAAAAGAAGAAGGGATATTGTGATGGATACTCCTTTTCCTATCTCTCCAGAGAGAATCTCTTTCTCTATCTGAAGAAACTCCAGAGAACCAAAGGTGAAGTATGTGAGAAGAATTCCCAGAAGGAAACCAAAATCCCCTATTCTTGTAACTATGAATGCTTTTTTTCCTGCATTTGAGGCAGAATCTTTCTCATACCAGAATCCAATGAGGAGGTAAGAGCATAGTCCAACTCCTTCCCATCCTACAAACATCAGTGCTAAGTTTGAGGAGAGAACTAATATTAACATAGAGAAGGTGAATAGGTTTAAATAGGTGAAATACCTTCCGTATCCTCTATCCTCTCCCATATATCCAATGGAGTATATGTGAATGAGTAATCCTACTCCTGTGACTACAAGGGACATAATTGCTGATAGGGGGTCGAATTGGAAAGACGCTGTTATGTTGAAAACAGAATCTTTTCCGTTGTTTAAAACTGTAACCCCGCCAGGAATCCACTCAAAAAGAACTTTCCTTATTAATCTTTCTTCAGGTTTAAGAGATAAAAGCTCTAAATAAGAGAAAAAAGACAATAGGAAAGAAAAAAGAGGCGCGCCAATCGCAAAAATATTAATTCCTTTTTTCGGGAAATATTTTATCCCGATCAATCCATTTATCATTACTCCCACTGCGGGGAGTAGTGGAATCAACCAGAAATAATCAAGCATATTCTAACCTTTCATAATATTCATCTCATCTATATTGAAACTATCTTTGTTTCTCATAAAGGATATTATCAAGCCAAACCCAACAGCAGCCTCTGCCACAGCTATAGCTATAACAAAAAGAGCAAATATCTGAGCCTGAATGTTGTTTAAATAATTTGAAAATGCAATAAGGTTTATGTTTACACCATTGAGGATGAGTTCGATCGAAAGGAGAATAATTATTATGTTTTTTCTTGTTAAAACTCCAAGCACTCCGATGAAAAAAACTGCTGAGCCAAGAAAAATCAAAAGTGTTATGTTCGAAATCATTGGATTTTTCTCCTTGCAAGATAAATTGTAGCAATCATTGCAACTAAAAGAAGAAGGGAAGCTATTTCAAACGGAATCACATAATCCTTTAAAAGAACATTTCCAAGAACTCTTACATTATCCACAATGGGTTCTGGAGACGAAAAATAAGCAGGCATGTCCTTGGATAAGAGTAAATAAATAATTTCTAAAAAAAGCAATAAAAATAGAAACCCAGTCAAAAATAAAAGAGTCTTTGAGCGAGCTTTTCCTCCAACCTCTTCAAGCCTAATCAACATTATGATGAAAAGATAAATGACCATTATACCGCCTGCATAAACAAGGATTTGAACAGCTCCAATAAATTCAGCACCGAGCAAAAAGAATAAACCCGCTATCGAAAGAATCGTAAAAATTAAAAAAACAGCACTGTGTATTGCATTCTTCCGGGTTATGACTCCAATTGAAAAAATCAGGGTCATAAAAACAAAAAGAAAAGTGAAAAAGTTATATAAATTCATTTTTCACCCATCAATTTCTTTTTTATGTCTGTTTCTGGATAAAGGTCTTCTTTTTGGAAATACAATTTTTTCTTGTCATAAACAGCTAATTCATAATCTCCTGTAAACCTGATTGCATCAAAAGGACAGGCTTCTACACACAATCCACAGAACATACACCTCGAAGCATTCCAGGTAAAAGTTTTTGGGTATAATTTTTTATCCGGTGCCCTTTCTCCTTCAATTGAGATTAACAAATCAGGACATGCTCTAACACACTGCATACAGGCAACGCATAAATCTCTTCCATTCTCATCTTTATATAATCTGATCATACCCCTGTATCGAGGCTGAACATGAATTTTTTCTTCAGGGTATTCCACAGTCACTTTTTTCATGAAGAGATACTTGAGAGTGACAGAAAGTCCGATAAGCAAGTCAATCAATAAAATCTTTCTCAAATATTTCATCATCTTATAAGAATCAGTATAAATCCTGTTACAATGATATTTGCCAGCGCAAGGGGTATAAGGCCTTTCCAGCTCAATTCCAAAAGCTGGTCATATCTGTATCTTGGAAAAGTTCCCCTTATCCAGATGTAGAGATAAATAAAGAATCCAAACTTTAAAATAAACCAGACAGAATCAGGGACTACATCAAGGAATGAAAGAAATTCAACATTCGGAAAAGGTCTGTACCACCCTCCCAGGAATAAAATCACAACAAGAGCTGAGATGAGAACCATATGGGCATACTCTGCAAGGAAATAAAAAGCAAACTTAATTCCTGAGTATTCTGTATGGAATCCTCCCACAAGTTCACTTTCAGCTTCAGGCAGGTCAAATGGACATCGATTTGTTTCTGCAATACCTGCAATGAGAAAAATAAAAAATGCAACTGGTTGAATAAAAATAAACCATACTCCCATCTGCTTCTGAGCTTCAACAATATCCACAAGGCTTAATGATTTTGAGAAAAATAAAACTGAGATGATTGAAAGCCCGAGGGCAACCTCATAGCTAACCATCTGGGCTGCAGAACGAAGACTTCCCAGAAGGGGATATTTGCTGTTTGCAGCCCATCCTCCAAGAATTATCCCAAATATTCCAAGAGATGAAAAAGCGATAACGAATAAAAGGCCTATATTCAAATCTGCCAGGTATAAAGATACTTCTTTCCCAAATATTTTAATGTTTCCTCCAAAGGGAATGAGAGCAAATGCAACAGCAAGGGGAACAAAAACTACAATTGGACCAAGATTAAACAATCTCCTGTCAGCTTTATGAGGGACGATGTCCTCTTTCAAGAGTAATTTTATTGTATCAGCCACTGTTTGAAGCAATCCAAATGGGCCTACCCGGTTTGGGCCAAGTCTTGACTGAATAAACCCAACAACCCTTCTTTCCAGCCATACTAAAAGCAGAACAGAAATCACAATAAAACCAAAGATTGCTAAAATCTTCACAAAAGGTATAATTAGCCAATCTATTATATGGGAGCTCATCTATCTATCTCACCCAGAAATATTTTCCAAAGAAATTCACAATTCAAGACCTGACCCCATTTTTCATCGATCTATCTCTCCAAGAACTATGTCCAAAGACCCGATGGCTGCAACCACATCTGCAACTAAATGTCCATCTATTAATTTTGATAAAGACTGAAGGTTTACAAAGGAAGGGGGTCTTATCCTTACCCGATAGGGAATTGTAGAGCCATCGGATACAACATAATAACCAAGCTCTCCTTTTGGAGCTTCAATTGAATGATAAACCTCTCCTGGTGGCGGTTTTATTACCTTTGGAACTTTTGCCATTACTTCTCCATCAGGAAGGTTTTCGATTGCCTGTTTAACTATTCTTGTGCTCTGCCTCATCTCTTCCATTCTTACAAGATATCGGTCATAAACATCTCCGATTTCTCCGGTCGGGATTATAAAATCCATCTCAGAATAAACTGAGTATGGATTCGATTTTCTTATGTCCCATTTAACTCCTGAACCTCTTATGCTCGGCCCGCTCAGCCCAATGTTTATTGCATCTTCGGCTGTTATTACCCCAACATTTTTTGTCCTTTTAAGCCAGATACGGTTTTTCGTTAAAAGTCTTTCATAATCATCTATGTATTTTGGAAATACATTTACAAATTCCAGCACTTTTTCTTTAAACCCATCTGGGACATCCTTGGGAAGACCTCCTATTCTGAATGCATGGGTTGTAAGTCTTGCACCCGTTACCATTTCAAATACATCGAGTATGGCTTCCCTTTCTCTGAAACAATAAAGAACAACGCTCATAGCTCCGATATCAAGAGCATGTGTCCCAAGCCAGACAAGATGGCTTGCAATTCTTGTAAGCTCTGTAAGGATGACTCTGATGAATTCTGCTCTTCTTGGAACTTCGATTCCCATTAATTTTTCGATTGTCTCAACCCAGGCTAAATTGTTAGATACTGAAGCTATGTAATCCAATCTATCTGTTACTGGACCAAACTGAGGGTATGTTCTATGCTCACCGAGTTTTTCAACTCCTCTATGAAGGTAACCAATTATCGGCTCTGATTTCACAACAACTTCTCCATCAAGCCATAATTTCAACCTTAAAACTCCATGGGTGGAAGGATGCTGAGGACCCATGTTAACTATAATTTCTTTAGCTTCAATCATTCTTCAGCCTTTAACCCATCACTGTTCACTCTTCACAGTTTTAATATGGCTGTTTCCCATCTCCTATCAATGGATAATCCTTTCTTAAAGGATGGCCCTCCCAATCCTCAGAAAGCAAAATCCTTTTTAAGTCAGGATGCCCTTCAAATTCAATTCCAAACATATCAAAGATTTCCCTTTCGAGCCAATTTGAAGCTTCCCATATCCTTGTTATGCTTGGAGCCTTCTCTTTTTCTGAAATCCATAATTTTATTCTCAACCTGTTTTTATTCGGAATCGAAAAAAGATGATAAACAAGCTCAAATCTTTTCTCCCTATCCGGATAATCCACAGCAGTCAGATCGGATAAAAAATTTAATTGAGTAACTTCATCTGTCTTTAAAAATTCAAGAAGGGGTATTAAAAATTCTTTTTTTATTCTTACTGTCAATTCACCGAACTGAAACTTCACATCCTCAATCGATTGGGAAAAATTCTCTCTTATTCTTTTTAAAATTTTTTCAAGATCTAAAGGAAGGTTTTCTATCTCAATCATTTTTTCAAAATTGACATTTTTTTTATTTTTTTCTGCAGTTTTATCAGAGCATCTAAAAGAGCTTCTGGTCTTGGAGGGCAGCCGGGAAGATAAACATCTACAGGTATAATCTGGTCAACTCCCATTACAACATGATAGGTGGGAAAAGGTCCTCCTGCATTTGCACACTCTCCCATAGAGATGACAAATTTTGGTTCTGCCATTTGGTCATAGAGCCTCTTTATGATAGGACCCATTTTTTTTGTTACAGTTCCTGAAACTATCATTAAATCAGCCTGTCTCGGAGAGGGTCTAAAAACTTCAGCACCAAATCTTGATATATCAAATCTTGGCATGCCAACCGCCATCATTTCAATTGCACAGCATGCCAGTCCAAAGGTGAGAGGCCAAAGAGAATTTTTTCTTCCCCAGTTAATCAGGTAATCTAAAGAAGTTATGAAGACATTCCCTGGAATTTCATTTTCATTCTGCTCCATATTTAAGGGCTCCTTTCCTCCAGACCCAGAAATATCCAACGATAAGGATTCCAAGGAAAATTAACATCTCTAAAAATCCAAAAAGGGCTAACCTGTCGTATATGATAGCCCAAGGAAATAAAAAGACAGTTTCTATATCAAATATTATAAATAATAAAGCTATTAAATAATATTTTATTGAATATCTATCCCTGGAATCAGTTTCTGGATTGACACCGCATTCATAGGCTATATACTTTTCAAATGCTTTCTTTTTTTTCTGGAGAATTTTAGATAAGAAAAAAGCTATGTAAACAAAGATAATTGAAACCAAAAGAATTAACACTAATGTCCAATAATTGTATAACATCGGTAATTAAATTCGAATTCTATCAGAAAAAAAGGAATTGTCAAGGATTGAAGAAGACTTTTTAATATTCATCTTCATGGTCTTCTTCAGTGTATTCAACTTCTTCAAATTCCTCTTCATACTCTTCCTCACCAGTCTCTTCATACTGTTCCTCTTCGCCCATCTCTTCCTTTCTTTTTTTAATAGCAATTTGAAATTCCTTATCATCCTCATATCTTCTTATGTAATTGGATTCAAGGTCATTATAATAAAGCTCGAGTAAATCATCCTCAATCTTGCAGAAAATCGAAAGTCCAGCTCCTGACTCTAAGCTTCCAACTTTTTCTACTATCTTTGCTCTTTTCTTCAATGCATCAAGGGTAGCAAAGCTTAAAATTTCTATCTCTTCCATACTAACAACCTCCACTCAAATGTAATGTAAGGAATCTGTTAATATATTTTTTTTTAGTTGTCAATACCATATATAAATTATGTCAACTAAAAATTAAAAATGGACTATTATTCAATGATTTAAAGTTTAAAAGTGGACTTTTTGGACACGCTATGATTTAAACCTTCTTTCGATAAAGGAGGTTTAAATTATGGCTAAGCAACTT